>RFKA01000040.1 GCA_003694385.1 Candidatus Woesearchaeota archaeon
GACTTAGCCTTCTTCACAACTTTTTTCTTGGCCTTCGTAGCGCGCTTCACAGACTTCTTCTTCACAGCCTTAGCCTTCTTCATAGCCTTCTTAGCCTTCTTCTTCACAGGTTTAGCCTTCACCTCAACCTTCGTAGCGCGCTTTACGGGCTTGCCCGTTGCCGAACCCTTCTGCGCGGGCTTGCGTGCAGGTTTCTTGCCCGCCTTCGTTGTTGGTCTAGATGCAGGTTTCGGCTTAGGCTTTGGTTTCTGAGGCTCAGGGAAAGCACGTTTGCGAGGAACCACTATGGGAATGCTCTTCTCGCGCACAACAATCTTCGGGACGATTTTCTCTTGGCGTATCATCCGGGGGCGCTCCTCAACCTGCGGCTCTGGAGCCTCGACGATACCGGGGGGTGGCTGGACCGTCACTCCTTCGGGCTCAACGGTGTAGATGAAGGTGTTCCGCACACCCGTGTTCCGGTACTTGATAAGGTTCGTCTTCCGGAGCTTCTTCAGGCTCATAGTGACCGAGCCAATCGAAACATTCAGCTGCTGAGAGATATCTCTACTCGTGAACCATTTCCCCTTGTTCTTCGTGAGAAAATCATAGACCTCTTGCTGGCCGATACGAACCACCCCCTGCACGTGGGCAAACAAGCTGAAATATATAAACCTTGCTTTTTTTAAAACCCGATTTAAAAATACTTGAGTTCTTCAGAGCCAGACGAAGAACCCAACAATGAAGAGAACAAAGCCGAGACCGAAGCCAGCCCACACGTACATCTCCATGCGTGAAAGGTTCGTGAAGTATTCACGCGCAATGTCCGGCCATTCCTTCGATTGCTCGATGAGGTCGTTCAGCTTCTCCTGCACCTGCTCCCACAGCTCTTGAAAATCGACCATGTCGTCTTCAGAAGAAAATTCTTTTTTAAATATTCCGTAGGTGGTACTGAGAAGAATCCCCTCGAGGAGAGAGCGTGCGAAATCGCGCTGAAAATTGAGGCCTACTGCTCGACACCGACGCACTTCGTTACTTCTTTGCCGCACGTGACGCAACGAAAAGTCTCGAAACGGCTATTGCCGCTCACGAGCGTCCCCACTTTTGTCATCGGGGCTTGGCAGAGAGAACACTCAGGATTCACTGTAACACCATCCACTAGTACTCGTCGAGACAGCGCCAACGCATTTAAAAAATTACTCATTTGAGCTTGCAGCCGCCCGCAGGGAGCGCCGCGACGAAGTCATCAATCTCGCCGCCTCCGAGGCGTCTCTGGAGCTCTTTTGCCACATCAGAGGTTTTCTGGTTGCCCTGGAACACTTCTACGACGCGCTCGCAGTGCGCACTGACTGCTGCTGGCGGGCCGCTCATGACGCGTCCTTCACGGTCGAGACCAACCGCGACGGCTATTCTCGCCTTGTAGTAGGTGGTCTTGCCGCGAATCACGAAGGCTCCCTTCCCGAGGAACTCGCCTGTATTCGCCTCTTTCGTGACCTGCTCAGGAGCAACGTGGAATACTTCGAGGCTCGCAAGGCCGTTTTTCCACGCCCGCCCGAACGAGGCACAGAACTGCGCCGCCTCACGCAAGGCCTCAGCAGTGGGTTGTTTTCCTTTGACGAGAACGAAGGGGCTGCCCGCCATGTCCGTGTGGAAGACGAGGTCTCCCTTCTCTGCGTGCTTCTTTATGAGTGCCTCATTTGATGAGGCGTCACGTCCCCCGACGAGCAGCGTCCCATCACTCGCGAAGCACCACCGGAATTTTTCATACCACGCCTTCTTCCGGCGCACGCGCTTCGGGGCAGGGCCCTGTGTTGTCTCCTCGGTCGCGAGCTTCTGCTCCCACTCGGCGATTGTCTTCTCAGCGCCTTTCGCCTTCTTGCGCGCCTTCTTTGCTGCTTCGAAGAAGCGCTGTGCGTTCTCCTCGAGCGTCTTCGTCAAGTCAAGCGTGATACGCATAGAACCAAGGAGGGAAGTGCTCTTTATGAGCATTGCGGCAGGGTTGCTTTGGGAAAGACGGGGTCTGCGCAGACCGTGGGCTCGTTGTTCTTCATAATGCTCGCGTAGAGCCCTACTCTGGTCGAAGGCGCAACAGTTATTGGTACTTCTTTCTTGAGCGACTCATCTACGGGGAGCTCTGTCTTCGGGATGTCCGTTGAGAGCAGTAACTCGTCATTGCTATCGAATTGCTTCAGCGTGAGCCCGGCTATTTTTTGCTCGCCAGAGTTCCGCACCCAAATGCTGACGCCGGTCTCTGTTCGGCAGAAGTCAACACTCTCAAGTTTCACTTCGCCACAGCCAATCTGGAATGTCTTATCGAAGTTACTGCTCCAGTTCATAATCATACCCCCTATGGCGACAGCGAAGGCCATGAGGAGCACCGTAGCGATGAGCGGCGAGATCCCTCTCTTGTCCCCTACGAGCATAATGCTCCTGCCGACAGGGCCGTATTTAAATATTTCTGTCTTCTCTGACGCTCAAAAAAAGTTGCAGAGCAAAGCCAAACGAGAAGCTCCATGCCGTTGGAGCGGGGCTAACGCCACTGCGCGAGCGCTTCTTCTTCGACCACGTGCAAGTCGCCAGGTACGATGAGGCTGTGGAGTGGCTTGCCAAAGTCTCGTTCTCTGAGCTCACTGACTGGCCCTGCCTGGATAAGCTGACGCTCTTGGCCGAGCCGCGCGACTCCAACGACGAGTGTCTCAGGGAGCACGACCCGCTCGCCTCGTCGACGCTCGAGTTCCTCGAGGATGCCGAGCGCCTCGTTGATTGTCATGAAGCGCGGACGCTTCTCCTCCATCTTAATGTCGAGGAGGCAGAGTGTGTGGAGGCCGCGCTCGCTATTCTCCTTGATTGCATTGTACGGAGTCTCTGGTTCAAAGCCCTTGCTCCAATAGGGAATGCTTGTTGTGCGCCCATACTTATACAGCTCTAAGCCTACGACGCCGACCGCATTCATGATACTCGCGTTGTGGACGACGTTCACCGTTACCCCTGCATCCTTCGCCCGCAGCACGAGGTCGGTGTGCGTTGTTGCACCGAAGGGGTCTCCGACAACGAGGAGCGCGACGTCCTGCTTCTTCGCGGGTTCGAGGAGCTGCTCTGCCCGTTGCTCTATAATGGTGCGGTCGGCGAGTTTCACTTCTCGGCCATAGAGTTGCTCGAGGCGTTTTGTGTCCACGCCGAGCGTGCTCGTATAGTGCTCAAGAAAGATCACGTCTGCGCGCCGCACGATGGCAAGGCCGCGCAAGGAGATATCGTGTTCGTCACCGAGGCCGAGGCCGATGAGGTGGAGCGTCATGCGTTCTGGAAGAGGCTCGGGGCTTTTATAACTTCACTCTTGTCGTGACCGGCGAAGTATGCCTAGACTCAACAGGAGAACGAGAGACAAATCTTGAGAAGAGGGCGCGGCACCTATTTTATGCCCTGCATGGCGAGGAGGTCTTCCGTCGTGAGCTTCTGTTTCTTCTTTATTTTCTCTTGAGCTTCCTGCGCGCGCTCTTTGAGCGTCTTGAGCTCCTCCTCCTGCTGACGCTCCTTGAACTTCACATTGTGCTTGTTCAGTTCTTCCTTAATCTTCTGGAGTTCCTGCACACGC
>RFKA01000002.1 GCA_003694385.1 Candidatus Woesearchaeota archaeon
GGGATGGGGAGGTAATGGCGCAACCGTACATAGCGACGGTGTTTCGCGGCGGCTTCGCGCGCCTGGTAACGCTTAAGCGACCGCTCAACATACGCGGCCCATTCCCTCCGGGATAACTTCTTGACAGGCACGCAGTGAGGGATGCTGCGGGAGAATTTAAAACCTTGTGCGCAGAACTCGTATCCAGTCTAGATAATTTGGAGCAAGTCATAAGAGAAACGGTCGGCGACGCGTACAGCGTCCTCCGGCGAAACATACTCGAGCCGAATACAGTTCGGGTTTTCATCTCGGTACACGCGGTTCTGCGTCCCGTTTTCAAAGAAGATAATGACTGCTTGGCTCGTCGCGTTCGCGCAGGTCAGGACAGGAAACGGTGCTCCACTCTCCACGGGCTCGTGGAGAACGCCGCGCGTCGGTATCCGCAGGATGCCGTTCTCACCATTCCGGTCGCCAGTGATCTTGCTGATCTCGACTCCCGCCAGGACGAGCGTGCTCGGCGCGTTAGGAGGCAAGGAGAGGTAGAGGGCGCGCGGCCGCTGCGTGATGAGCTGGTCGGTGATGCCTTCTTCGAGGAGTATCGTCTCGACATCGCGCGGGTGGTAGTGGAACTGTATCGTGTACGGCTGTCCATTGACGGTGAGGTCGGTCTGCCAGTACTCCAGCCCGCCATCATGCAGTTGCTCGAACGTGAAGCCGTTATAGCGGTTCGCTTCTCGTTGCTGCTCGAGGGCGCGTGCCGCGAGCGCTCGCTGCACGAGGGGAACGAGGAAGAAGATGAGGACGAGGAAGAGGGCGAAGCCGACGAGGAAGAAGAGGCCAGCGCGCGAAGAGGATTGCTCAGGGTCCTGTTCCTTAAGAGGTTGTCGGGCCATCGTTAGAGTACACCGCCGAGTGTGAGCAAGAGGACATCCTTTGCCGCCAACAGTCCCTGCGCGTCGCCTGCCACCGTAACGCAATCGCCTTCGCGCGTCACGTTCGCGCTGAGCGTCGCGTTCGTGACGAGGAACTGCACGACAGGGTATGTTGCTTGGGCGTTCGCGCAGGTCACTTGCTGCAGGCTCGCGTAGCGCTGGTCAGGCGTCAGGATGCCATCGAAATGGTTGGGGAGCTGCCTCAAGGAGTAGCGGATAAGGTCGAGCACCTGAATGTCGGGTTGAGGCGTTGCGGGGTCGAACGTCGTCGCGATGTACTCCGCGTTCGCGAGGAGGGGCGCGACGTCCTCTTGCATATCAACGGTCACGAGCTGATTAAAGATGTTCCTCATGACGACGTGCCCGGGAGCGACGTCTTGCGGGAAGCCGTGCACGACGAGCGTTCCCTGATCAGCCTTGACTTCGAAGGCTTCACCATTGAACGAGAACCGCGAGTCGCCCTGTTGTGTTGGCGCGTTCGCCTGGCTGAAGCCCCAGATGCTCCCGACCATGATAGCGATGAAAAAGATTCCGATGAGTACCTGGTTGATTCGCTGTCGGCGAGCATCCCTCTGCAGGCGTCTCTGGCGGGCACGCATCGTCGTCGCGAGCGGCGGCACGTTTATAAATATTGTGCGCTCTCACCACGCGGATGTGGACGGTTATCTCCCTCGGCGGCAGCGTTGTCGTCCCGGACAGTATCGATACAACGTTCCTCAAGGGCTTCGTGGCACTCATACAGCGCTTGCTCGGCGCGCAGCGCTTCGTCATCATCACGGGAGGCGGCCGCACGGCGCGCCAGTACCAGGCAGCTGCTCGCGCGCTCGGCGACGTGCCTGATGACGAACTTGACTGGCTGGGCATCCACGCGACGCGGCTGAACGCCCAGCTCCTACGCGCAGCGCTCCGAGTACACGCAGCACTCATCAGTGACCCTGAACACGACGCACTGCCCGACGCCCCAGTCCTCATCGGCGCCGGCTGGAAACCGGGGTGCAGCACGGACTACGACGCGGCAGTCATCGCGGAACGCGTCGGCGCGCCGCGCATCATTAACGTGAGCAATACCTCGCACGTCTATGACAAAGACCCACGGGAATTCACAGATGCCCGCCCCATCGAGAGGCTCACGTGGGACGAACTCCTCGCGCTTATTGGCGACGAGTGGCGCCCAGGGCTCAACGCCCCGTTCGACCCCGTCGCGGCGAAACGGTGCCGGGCAGCAGGCATCAGCGCAGCGATCGTTTCGGCGGATCTCGCGAACCTTGAAGCCGCGCTCACGCACAAGCCCTTCGTCGGCACCATCGTAAGGCCGTGATGTTGTGCGGAGTCCGAGCAAAGGGGAACCGAAGTGCAATAGAGAATGAGAATCAAAGGCAAGAACAAAACCTACCTGTACATTGAAATGAACCTTTCAAGGGCAGGTAAATGGTCTGGTCTGAAATTTAATGCTTTTCCAATATCTTTCCCAACTAAAGATTGAATTGGAACCCACCTTTGAGATGCAATCTCAGCTGAACCTCTTATAGTATCCGTTCTACAAGCATAATATTCGCACATTTCAGATTGTTCAGAACTAATAACAGGGACTTTCAGAATAAATCGGAGATTTCTTGGATCGATACTTACTCCTTGCTCTTCTCGAAAACCCCTTAATACAGAATCAAAATAACTTTCTCTAACATTTACATGTTCAGAAACACTCACATCGCCCATTGAAGGAAATAAATCTTTTGATGGAGACCTTTTCGGTACAAGGAGTTCGCCATCTTGATTTATAATAAACGCATTAGCCCCTCGATGATAGAATCCTTTTAATCTATCTTGGCCATGAC
>RFKA01000041.1 GCA_003694385.1 Candidatus Woesearchaeota archaeon
CCTGCCTGCTTTGCGCGCGACGCGCTCAGTGGCATCAGTGCTGTTGCTATCCACAACAATTGTCTCGAAGTCTTCATACGTTTGCTGCGCGAGGGCCCTAAGCAAGCGCGGCACTGTGTGCTCTTCGTTATACGTGATGATGATGACGCTGACGCGTGTTTGGGGCATGGCGCTGGGGACTTCCTAAGCCCTTATAATGTCTTTCTTCAAGGCGTTTCCTCGCCCCTCGCCCAAAGCAATAAATAGCCGCCAGCGTTCATTCACCCCATGAAAGCAGCCGACAACCCGTTCTTCCTCGCAACGGCCCTCCAGTGGTACAAGCGGCCAGCTGTGCAGGAGGCAATCGCCGAGGCTTGTGCTCATCGTGAGGTAGCCGCGCGCTACGGCGAAGGCTTTGGTCGGCGCCCAGAACAAATCATCTACCCCGCTGACGTCTTGAGCTTCGCGATGAAGAAAGCGACGAGCTTCCACTGCAGTGAGGAGCGTTGGCGCGCCGTGAGCCAGGTCAAGACGGGGGCGTCGCGGAAGGAACAGGACGCGCTCCGCACTGGCTGGGACCTCGTCCTCGACATAGACTGTCCACACTGGTTCTACGCAAAACTCACCGCGAAACTCTTCATCGAAGCGCTCCGGCGTCATGGTGTCACAGGGATATCCATTAAGTTTTCAGGGAATAAGGGCTTCCACATAGGGGTCCCCTTCGAAGCGTTTCCCTCTAGGTTCAGCGGGCGGGAAACAAAGGAGCTCTTCCCTGAAGCGCCACGCGCCATCGCGACCTACCTCCTCAACTACATTGCGTCAACGCCTGACCTTATCACGATCAGGAAGAACACGTTTATCTTCAATAACGAGTACCACATCAGTTTTGAAGAGCTCACTGCAGAGACTGGGCGTCCAAGCGACGACTTCATCAGCCAACGTTGCAGGCGTTGCGGCGCCCGCCGCGAAGAGTCCTCTGCGAAGCCGCTTTTCCTCTGCACATCTTGCGGCTACACCAAAAGGCAGGACTATGCTGATTACCTCCCGTGTGAGCGATGCAAGGAGAGCGGCAAGAGGGGTATCATGGAGCCTCAGATAACAGCAAAGAGCGAAGCCTGTCGTGTCTGTGGAGTAAGCGACTTCGAGCCGCGTTTCGCTGTTGAGGCACTCATTGAGGTAGACACCGTATTACTTGCAAGCCGCCACTTGTTCCGCGCACCGTATAGCTTGCATGAAAAGAGCGGCCTCGTGAGTGTCGTCTTCGACCCTGAAGAGGTTATGGTCTTTGAGAAAGAGCAAGCCGCGCCTAACAATGTCTCTTCGTTTCCGCGATTCCTCACTCTTGGGGCGCCTGGCGAGGCCACAGAACTCCTGGCGCAGGCCCTGAGTTACGCCGAGCAAACAAAACCCTCAGCCCCAAAAGAGTTTGCGGTACCCGAGGAAGCGATTCCGGAGGAACTCTTCCCCCCCTGTATGCGTACCATCTTCCAGGGTCTTCCTGATGGGCGGAAGCGTGCGATGTTCGCCCTCACGAACTTTCTCCGAACCGCTGGCTGGGGCCATGAGCAAATCACTGCTCGGCTTGAGGAGTGGAATAAGGTGAACCCTGAACCACTCAGGGAAGTAACGCTCAAGAGCCACTTACGGTCCATGAAGCAGAAACGAGAAGCAATCCCCCCGCCGAACTGTAAGAGCTTCTACCAAGACATCGGCGTCTGCAAACCAGACGACTTTTGTGCGCGCGTGCGCAATCCTGCCCAGTATGCGCGGCGCCAATTCTTAGCGCGACAGAGTAAGCGGGCAAAACTCACTGAGGAACAAAAAAAAGCGCGGCGAACCCACAGGGAGAAACAGCGGAAGAAGGCACAGAAAGATGGTTCATAAACACGTAGCAAGCCGACTGCCGTGAGCCGAGTCCAGTCAGCTTGCTCCTTTTTTATTTTGTGCAATAATTTTTGTGCAATAATTCTCATAGCAGCTTCCTCATAGCAATCCCTCTTGCTGCTATCAATTACACAAGCAAAAATTCTTTTCCATACAGTGCGTAATTCCTTGTTTTCCTCAGTCCTCGGAAAACGACGGAAAGGTTTATAAAACGGTCACAGTTCTCGCGAGCACCTCGAAAGAGGAAGTACTCCCGACTGGCTCCACAGGGGTCATCGGCCAAGGCCTGAAAAGGAAGCGCTTTTCAGTACCGTCCTACGGTTCTCAAGCGCGTTTCCAAGAAAAGGCCGGTACCAACAATGGCAAAGAGAACAGCACCAAGAAGCGGCAGTATGCAAGTTTGGCCGCGCAAGCGCGCGCGACGCCCCTACGCACGCGTCCGTAGCTGGAACAGAGCAGAGAAAGGACTGCTTGGCTTCGCCGGCTATAAGGCTGGGATGACACACGTGATGGCAGTGGACACAGGGAAAAACAGCCCGACGAAAGGAGAGACTATTGCTGTCCCCGTCACCGTCCTTGAGTGCCCACCCCTTCGCATCTACAGTGTTCGCGCCTATACAGAGGATGCATACGGGAAACATGTCAAGACAGAAATCGTCGTCGGCACGGATAAATTCCTCGCGCGCAAGCTCCAGACGAAGAAGACTCGAGCAGAGCAGCTCAAAGAACTCAAACCCGAGGAGTACGCAGATATCACCATCATTGTCGCTACACAACCAAGCAAGACAGGCATTGGTAAGAAGAAGCCAGAACTCTTCGAAATCGCCCTGGGAGGGAGTAATGAAGAGAAGCTCGCGTGGATTACTGAGCACGTAGGGAAGGACATTCCTGTCACGGAAGTTTTTAAGGAGGGAGACTACCTCGACACTCACGCAGTAACGAAAGGCAAGGGATTCCAAGGGCCTGTGAAGCGCTTCGGCATAGGGTTCAAGAGCCACAAGAGTGAGAAAGGCCGGCGCAACCCCGGCTCGCTTGGTGGCTGGAGCGGCCAGCAGCATTTCATGTACCGTATTGCCCACGCCGGCCAAACAGGGTATCATCTTCGCACGCAGTACAACAACCAAATCCTCAAAGTGGGAGAGGACCCGAAAGAAGTCAATCCTGCAGGTGGTTTCCTGCGCTACGGCGAGGTCAAGAATCCCTTCGTGCTCGTACGCGGCAGCGTACAAGGCCCTAAGAAACGCCTCGTCACGCTTGTGAAGGCGGTTCGTCCTAAGGAGCAGCGAAGCCTCCCGACAGTTGAGCTCATCAGCACGAGGTCGCAACAATGAAGCTCGCCATCCTCAATGCGAAGAAGGAGCACAAGGGCGACCAGGAACTTCCAAAGCAGTTCGGGGAGTCAGTGCGTCCAGACCTCATCGCGCGCGCAGTGAGGGCCCTGCAAGCGCAGCGACGGCAACCCTACGGCGCAGACCCTCGCGCAGGGAAACGAGCGAGTGCTGAACTGAGCAGGCGCCGCAGAAAATACCGGGGAAGTTACGGCTCAGGGATCTCCCGCGTCCCCAGAAAGATTCTCACTCGGCGCGGCATCCGCATGTACTGGGTGGGTGCGTTCGCTCCGGGAACAGTCGGAGGCCGCAGAGCCCACCCCCCCAAGGCTGCGAAGCGATGGGTGCAGAAGCTGAACGTGCGCGAGCGGCGGAAGGCAATCCGGAGTGCGCTCGCAGCCGTCATGAACCGTGATCTCGTCGTGGCCCGTGGGCACCGCCCTCCACAGTCATACCCATTCATCCTGGATTCGAGCATCGAACTCATCGCAAAAACGAAGGACGCGGAGGCGGCGCTGAGCACGCTTGGCTTCGACGATGAGCTCGCTCGTTGCGAGCGCACAAAAGTGCGCGCAGGAAAGGCGACGATGCGCGGCCGCAGAAAAAAACGCCCAACAGGCATACTCCTCGTCGTTGGCGAGAAGAACGTCCCTCTCATAAAAGCCGCTGGGAACATTGCAGGCCTCGAAGTCGTTCATGTTCGTGCACTCAATACGGAACTTCTTGCGCCAGGTACGCACCCAGGTCGGGTCACGCTCTTCACGACGAGCGCATTGAAGATTATGCAGGATGAGGGACTCTTCTTAGATGTCGGGAAACGACGCTTAAGTGCACAGCGCAAAGAGCCAGAGGCTCCGCCTGCCAAGGCAAGTGGCGGTGTTACGCGCAGTCAAGAGCCGAAAGCTCAGCAGAAAGCTCCACAGAAGGTGCCGCCCACGCCAAAGCAAGCTATGCCCAAGCAGGCCACGACGAAGCAAGCAGCGAGGCAAGCAACGGCCCCCGAGGCTGAAGAAACGGCACCCCCCGCGTCAAAGCCTCCGCGCAAGCCATCCACGCAACCACCCACCCAGCAAGGTGAGGCCGCATGATTATCAAACACCCCGTGAGCACGGAGAAGAGCATCAAGGCCATCGAGAGTGAGAACAAGCTCATCTTCATTGTCGACCCGAAAGCAGACAAACACGCCATTAAACGGGAACTCGAGGCGCTCTTCAAGGCAAAAGTCGCCACTATTAACACTATTATCACCCCTGGTGCGCAGAAGCGCGCCATAGTTCGTTTCGCGCCGGAAACACCAGCGATTGATATCGCGACAAAGCTTGGGCTGATGTAACGATGGGAAAGAACCTCATACAGCAGAAGCGTGGTAAGGGCAGCAGCACCTACCGCCGCCACAGTTTCCGTGCAGTCGGGAAAGCAAGGGTGCAGGACCGTGGCAGCGCGATCATCACAGATATCGTCCACTCAAAACTCCATACGGCCCCTATTGCGAAAGTCTGCTATGAAGACGGCGAAGAGGGGGTCATCATCGCGCCCGAAGGGGTCTGTGTCGGCCAACGCATAGTCATTGGCAGCGAAGCCCCCCTCGAACTCGGTAATACGCTCCCCCTCAAGAACCTACCTGAAGGGAGCCTCGTCTATAACATCGAGGCCCAGCCGGGGGACGGGGGGAAATTCGTTCGCGCCTCTGGTGGTGTCGCACGCATAGTCGGCAAGAGTCTCGCAGGCGTTATCATCCAACTCCCCAGCAAGAAACGCAAAACCTTCAACCCCGCTTGCAAAGCATCACTCGGAGTAGCAGCTGGTGGTGGCCGGCGAGAGAAGCCATTCATGAAAGCGGGTAGGAAACACCACTACTGCAAAGCAAAGAACAAATACTGGCCAAAAGTGAGCGGTGCGGCAATGAACGCTGTCGATCACCCCCTGGGTGGCAAGCGCAGCGGACGTAAAGGGCGACCAACAATCGTCCCCAAGAACGCGCCCCCCGGGCGAAAAGTCGGTATGCTGCGGCCACGCCATACTGGCAGGAATAAGTGAGATGCATGGCACGGAAAGAATTCACCTATCGCGGACGCACGGTACAGGAACTGCAGGAGATGAGCATGGATGAGTTCGCGCACCTCCTTCCGAGCTCGGAACGACGCAAAGTGAGCCGCGGCTTTACCCATGACGAGAAGAGCCTCCTGAAGAAGCTCGCCAAACGCGATAAGGTGAAGACGAAGAGCCGCGCGATGATCGTGCTCCCCAGCATGGTCGGTAAGACTATTATGGTTCATAACGGGAAAGAATACGTTGCGGTGACAATTCAAGCCGAAATGATTGGTCGGCGCCTCGGGGCGTACGCGCTCACGAGGAAGCCGACGAAGCACAGCTCGGCCGGCGTCATGGCAACGAAGAAAGAGAAGAAGTAAATGGCGTACGCATTCGCGACTTTCAAGAAAGAGACAATGGCCCGTGCACAAATGCGCGACGCGCCCATCAGTTTCAAGCAAGCTATTGAACTCGCCCGAAACCTCCGTGGTATGATGAGCGACAAAGCAGAACGGTACTTGGAGAACGTTATTGCGCTGCGGCAGCCCGTCCCCTACACGCGCTTCACAGAAGGCGCTGGTCACAAGCGAGGCATCGGAGCCGCGAAATACCCTGTGAAAACAGCGAAGGCCTTTAAGGAATTGCTGAAAGCGGCTGTCGCGAACGCAGAGAACCAAGGACTCGGCACACCCCTCAAAATTATCCACCTCCTGGCGCAGGAAGGCAGCAGGCCTCTCCGGCCAGGACGGAAACGTGGCACTCTCATGAAGCGCACCAGTATAGAGATAGTACTCGCAGAGACGGATGCTTCACGGAAACAAGCGAAGAAACCAAAGCCAAGATCGAAGGCGGCGAGCCCACCGCCGAAAGCCAGGCCCAGTCCTGGACCAGCTAAAGCGGCGCAACCACGGTCTCCGGCGAAACAACCATCGACGGAAAAACCAGTAACCGTGGAACAGCCACAAGCACAGGCGCAGCCCGAGAAGCCAGCACCCCCTCGTAGCGCGCCGGGAGCCGAGCAGAAGATCAGCGGAGAGGAGAAGACTAGCAAGCCAAAAAGCAAGCCGGAGACTGCTGCATCCGAAGAGAAAACCGATGAGGTGAAGAAGGATGGCCGTTGAGCGTAAATTCGTCCAGCAGAAACTCAAAGAGTTCCGCATCAGGCAGTTCGTTAGCGGCCAGTTGAGCAGGGTTGGCCTCTCCGACATTAAGCTCCAGCGAACACCGCTTGGCGACAAGATACTCGTGAAAGCCTCTCGCCCAGGACTCGTTGTTGGGCGGGCAGGAAGCAACATCCAGAAACTCACAGAAGCGCTCAAGACGGAATTCCGACTCGAGAACCCCCAGATTGAAATTGAGGAGGTTCAGAAAATAGGCCTTGACGCCAATATTATAGCTGAGATGATTGTGAACAGCCTCGAGCGGTTCGGCAGCCAACGCTTCAAGGGTGTTGGTCACAAATCAATTAACGAGGTCATGAGTGCAGGCGCCCTCGGTGTTGAAATCCTTATCAGTGGGAAAATACCAAGCCAGCGCGCACGCACGTGGCGCTTCTACCAAGGCTACTTGAAGAAGAGCGGCGACGTCGCCATCTCAGGAGTCAATGTCGCGTACAAGACCGCCGTCCTGAAAACCGGGGCCGTTGGCGTCAAAGTGAGCATTATGCCACCAACGACAAAACTTCCCGACCAAATACTCCTCACAGAACCTGCTGCGCCTACCATGGAAGAAGTGACTGAGCCAGAGACGAAAGCAGAGATGGAGGCTGTCGTTCAGGAGGCAGAAGCTGCACAGTCAGAGTCTAAGGATGCAAAGTCTGAGAATGCAGCGAAGCCTGCAAAGGCAAAGCAGCCTGTGAAGACAAAGCAGCCTGCAAAGAAACAGCCAAAGCAGCAGGCGAAAAAATCGAAGCCTAAGAAGGCAGCGACGACTAAGACGTGAGACAAATGAAAGCGTTCACCGCACTCACAAAGAAGACTAACGCGGATCTCGACGCCGCGCTCGCCGAGGCGCAGCTAGAGATTGTCAAACTCAACGCGCAACTCAGCACGGGTTCGGCCGCGAAAGAAGCGGGGAAACTCCGCGCCCTCAAACAAAAAGTTGCGCGCATAAAAACCATACAGAACCAACGGAGGAATGCCAAGGTATGAAGGACATATGCAGCATTACGGGGCTACCGAAAGAGCTCTCCGTGTTTGACCAAATAGCGCAGGAGGGCCAACGGATAACGGTGGCTCTCGAATCGCGCAAGTTCGGAAAAAAATACACGGTGATACGGGGAATCAACGAACACGACGTGGATACGAAGGACCTCGCGAAGAAGCTCAAGAGTCGGCTCGCCTGTGGCGGGACGGGGCGGAATGGCGTTGTCGAACTGCAAGGAGACCACTTGCGGAACGTCAAGGACGAGCTCATCGCGTTGGGGTTCCCACCAGAAACAATCGATGTCGAGGGACGATAATGGAGAAAAAAATACGCACACATGGACGCACCTTTACCGGCGTCGTCACAAGTGACCGCATGACTCGCACGGTCACCGTCACGTGGGAGCGCCGCCACTATGTCCCGAAATACCAACGTTATGAGCGGCGATTCTCCTCGGTCAAAGCACACAATCCAGACACGATTGATGCGAAGAAAGGCGACACCGTCACTATCATGGAGACCCGGCCCTTGAGCAAGACGAAACACTTCATCATCATCAAGAAACACTGAGGAGAACAATGAAAGCAGTTAAGGCAAAGATGACGCAGGGCATCCCCGTCGGGGCACTCATCGCCACCTGTGATAACTCAGGGGCAAAGCTCCTGAAAATCTTCAGCGTCGTCGGTCAAAAAACGCGCAAAGGACGCGTCCCCGCTGCTGGCGTTGGAGACCTCGTCATGGCGAGCGTTAAGAAAGGCCGCCCCGACATGCGGAAACAAGTCGTGCACGCAGTTATTGTCCGGCAGAAAAGGCCATACCGCCGCCCCGACGGAACACACGTGTCATTCGAAGACAACGCCGCCATCGTCCTCAAGGATGATAAGGGCAACCCCAAAGGAACAATTTTCAAAGGACCTATTGCGAAGGAGGCCTGCACGCGTTGGCCAGCTGTCGCAAAGGTAGCGAGCATGATCCTATGAAACAAGCACACTCAACGAAATGGAAAGCGAGCGTTCAGCCGCGCAAGCAGCGGAAATACCTCCACAACCTTCCTTATCACAGGCAGGGGAGTCAGTTGTCTGTACACCTCTCGCCCGCTCTCCGGGAGAAACACAAAACCCGCGCACTCCGCGTAAGGAAAGGTGACAAGGTGCGAGTGCTCCGCGGCACACACAGAGGAAAAGAGGGAATCGTCGACCACGTCGATGTACGTAACGCGCGCATACATGTGAGCAAAGTCGAGCATGCGAAGCGGGAAGGGGGCACCGCGCCGTACCCCCTCCGTCCGAGTAACTGCATGCTCATCCAACTCGTGGAAGACAAGCGCCGGTTCGCAAAGAAGGAGGAGAAGAAATGAGCAGACACCTCAAACGACTCACCGCCCCCCGGACATGGCCCATCGCGCCGAAGACGACGAAGTTCGTCACGCGTCCTCAACCCGGCGCTCACGCATTCCGTAATGGCGTGCCGATGAGCATCCTCCTCAGGGACATGCTCGGCCTTGCGCGTACGACCCGTGAAGTAAAGTACATACTGCGGACGCAAGAAGTCCTTGTGAACGGGCGGCGCGTTCGTCGCCCCGATGTTCTCGTCGGGCTCATGGATGTCGTGACCTTCCCGAGCACGAAGACGAGCTACCGCATCCTCATTAATGAACTGGAGAAATTATACGCCCTCCCTATAACGGGGAAAGAGGCGACGTGTACACCCTCAAAGGTCATAAGTAAACGACTCCTTCCCGGTGGGAAGATGCAGCTTGGTTTTCATAACTCGCGCACGCTCATCGTGGAGAAAGAAGCGGAGAAGGTGCACGTGGGTGATACAATGCTCTTCACCGCGCAAGGCGTCAACCACCTCCCGCTCGAGAAAGGAGCGGCAGTCCTCCTCACAGCAGGCAGCCATGTTGGCAAATGCGGCTCACTCAAGAGCCTCTCCACGAATATCGCGGAAGTTACTGTGGGAAACGAGTGCATTACGACTACGAAACACAACCTCTTCGTCATCGGGAAAGGGAAGCCTGAGATTAAACTGTAATGGAGTAACGATGGAGCAGAAGACGATTACCATGAACCGCATGCGCGCAATCAGGGTTGAGAAGCTCACGCTCAATGTTGGTGCAGGCAAAGACCAGAGTCTCATGCAGAAAGCTGAGCGGCTCATTGAACAACTCACCGGGATAAAGCCCGTCAAGACGAGAACACAAAAACGTATCCCTGGTTGGGGCCTGCGCCCAGGCCTCCCCATCGGGCTCAAACTCACGTTGCGAGGGAAACAAGCGCAGGAACTCATCCCCCGCTTACTCGCCGCAAAAGGACTAACGCTCAAACCATCAAATGTTGATGCCGCAGGGAACATTAGCTTTGGCATCCCCGAGTACATCGATATCGAAGGGGCGAAGTACGACCCCGAAATCGGCATCATCGGCCTCCAAGTATGCATTACCCTCGAGCGGAGGGGGTACCGAGTGAAACGTCGACGCATTAAGGCTGCTGCTGTCGGGAAACACCACCGCATCAAGCCTGAAGAGGCGATGCAGTTCATGCAAGAACAGTTCAAAGTGAGGTTTGAACGATGACAACCACTCACCACACAAAAGTCCTCAAACAAATCGGCCACAAGCCAGGCAAGTACAAGAAATACCTCAAGAACAGTGTTCCCAAACAGCGAGCATTCGGCCGCACAACCAAACGCTGCGAACATTGCGGGAGCATGAACGGACACATCGGGAAGTACGGCCTCAACCTCTGCAGGAAGTGCTTCCGAGACTACGCCACAGAACTCGGTTTCAAACAATACCGGTGAAGACAGATGAGCCTTAATGACCCACTCGCAAACGTCCTCAGCGCCATCAAAAACGCAGAGCAGCGCGGGCAACGAGAGGTACTCACGAAGAACAACTCGACGCTCATACGGCGCGTCCTCGACATCATGAAAGCCAACGACTATATCGCCGACTATGAAGTCATCCCCGACAGCAGGGGAGGCAGCCTCCGCATTATCCTGAAGGGGAGCATCAATGACGTCGGCGTTATCAAGCCACGCTACCAAATCCGTCACAAATCCTTCGAGCGCTTCGAGAAGCGCTTCCTCCCCGCAAGGGGTTTTGGCCTCCTCATCGTGAGCACGAACAAAGGACTCATGACGCACATGCAAGCCCGGGAACAGAACATCGGTGGCACACTCATCAGCTACGTATACTAAAATGAAACTCGAAGAGATACAGGAAACAATCACCCTTCCCGAAGGAGTCACCGCTTCCTACGAGCAGGAGCACCACACGCTCACACTCAAAGGTGAGAAGGGAGAGCTCTCAAGAGTGTTCTTCCACCCGCGGCTCCTCCTACGTGTCGACGGACAAACTATTACCCTCACGTCTCGCAAGGCGACCTTGCGAGAGAAGAAGACACTCTTCACGTTCGCCTCGCACATACGCAACATGGTGACGGGCGTGAGTGAAGGCTACACCTGCAAACTCAAAGTGTGCAGCGGCCACTTCCCCATGAGCGTCGCAGTGAAAGGCGACCGCTTCGAAGTCAAGAACTTCATTGGGGAGAAAGTGCCCCGGACACTCACGCTGAAGCCCGGCGCGGACGTCGCCGTCAACGGCACAGAGATCACTGTCACGGGCTGCGACAAAGAGCTCGTTGGCCAAATCGCGGCAGATATCGAGCAGCTCACGCGCCGCCCAGGCTTCGATAGCAGGATTTTCCAAGACGGTATTTTCATCGTCGAGAAAGCGGGGAAACACACATGACAGACGCACTCGCTATCCGAAAAGAGCAGAAACGCAAGAAGCCAACCTTCGCTCGGCAGGATGCGCACAAAGAACGACGCATCGCCCGCACAGGTTACCGTCGCCCGAAGGGTCGGCAAAGCAAAATGCGCCTCGCGAAAAAAGGCTACCGCCGCACGCCAAGCCAGGGATATCGGAGTCCCGTTGCGGCCCGCGGCCTCGACCGGAAAGGACTCATCCCCGTCACGCTAAGCACAAGAGAGGCTCTTAAAGCCCTCGACCCGAAACGAGAGGGAGCAGTTATTGCCCGGACAGTAGGGGACCGCCGCCGAGAGGAACTCCTACTTTACGCGAAGGAGCTCGGCATCACCGTACTCAACCTCGACGTTGAGCGAACCTTGCAAGAACTTGCACAGGCCTTTAAGGATCGAAAGCAAGCGAAAGAGAAGAAGACGCTGGAGCAACAGGCAAAGAAGGCTGAGCAGAAGGCAAAGCAGGAAGCTGAGAAGGCTAAACAGAGGACTGAACCGGCGAAGGTCCCAGAGGAAGCGGCCGGAGATAAGGCCTCAGAAGCAAAGAAACGCGAGGAAGCAGAGAAGCAAAAAATCCTGACGAAGAAGGTGTGATGATGAAACTCAAACTCCAGAAACGGCTCGCAGCAGCTCTGCTCAACTGTAGTCCAAAACGCGTCCGCTTTGACCCTGCGCAAGTCAACGACATCAAGGAAGGGATTACGAAGTCGGACATGCGCCTCCTCATCACAGACAAGCTCGTCTCGAAACGGCCCGAGAAAGGCGTGAGCAGGGTGCGAGCTCGGAAGACGAGGGCGCAGAAGCGCAAAGGCCTCCGCCGGGGCCACGGCAGCAAGAAAGGAACGCCAAATGCGAACCACCCACAGAAGGAACGGTGGATGAGCAAGGTCCGCGTGCAGCGAGCGTTCCTGAAAGAACTCAAGGAGAAAGGACGCATCGCCCTCACAACCTATCGTTTGCTCTACCGGAAGGCTAAAGGAGGCTATTTCCGGAGCAAACGCCACATAAAACTCTATATTGATGACCAGCGACTCTGGAAGGAATAAACCATGGTGAATGCACGGCACATCCTCGGATATAGACGAAAACGCGAAGGCCGCACGAACTACAAGAAACGCCTCGCACTGCTCAAGTCAGCGAAGCCGCGCCTCGTTGTACGGACGAGCAATCGCTATGTGCAAGTGCAACTCGTTACGTACGAGCCTGATGGCGACAAGGTCATTGTAGGCCTCTCATCAAAGTTCTTACAGCAACATGGCTGGAAAGGGAATGGGAAATCACTTCCCGCAGTGTATATCACCAGCCAATTACTCGCCAAAAAAGCTGTGGAGAAGGGATTTACTGAAGCAATCGCTGACCTCGGCCTGCAACGGCACCGTGCCCAAGGGCGTCTAGCAGCTGCCATAAAAGGCGCCATTGATGGAGGGCTCTCCCTACCGGCGGACCCCTCCGTGTTCCCCCCAGCTGATCGTCTCGCAGGGAAACACCTGGCGGACAACGGCGTGATGGCGAGCACCGTTGCGAAGAAGCTCGGCGTCGAGCTCAAAGGTGATGCAGCATGAAACGACCGAATGAGAAACCCGACCTTGATGCTTGGCAGCCCAAAACAGCACTTGGCCGCAAAGTCAAGAACAAGGAGATCCTCTCTATCGACGAGCTGCTCGACAGTGGGCAGCCCATTCTCGAACCCGAGATTGTCGATGCCCTCCTCGACGTTGAAGTGGACTTGCTCCTCATTGGGCAGGCTAAAGGAAAGTTCGGTGGCGGTCAGCGCCGCGTCTTCAAGCAGACGCAGAAGAAAACGATGGAGGGCAACAAGCCGAAATTCACCGCCCTCGCAGTCGTCGGCGACCGCAATGGCCACATCGGCTTCGGCTTGGGCGGCGCGAAGGAAACGCTTCCCGCCCGCGAAAAAGCAGTGCGGAAGGCGAAACTCAACTTGTTCCGCATTAGACGCGGAACGGGGAGCTGGGAAGATGAGAGCAAAGAGCCTCACTCCATCCCCTTTGCAGTCACCGGCAAGACAGGCAGCGTTGTCATCAAGCTCATGCCCGCGCCCAAAGGAAAAGGATTGGTGTGTGAGAAAGAAGTCGCGAAGGCACTTGAATTCGCAGGCATCAAAAATGTTTGGTCAAAATCGCTTGGGCAGACAAAGAACAAGATTAATCTCATCAAGGCACTCGAGAAGGCGCTCCGCCAGCTCAGCGCGACGAAAATTCACAAGCACCACGAGAAAATCCTCTCGATCGTCGAGGGAGGCAAGAAGGAGGAGGCCGCATGAAAGTAGCCGTACTCGTCCGAGGAATGATTGGTGTTCGGGCGCCCGTTCGCCAGGCACTCCGCTCTCTCGGGCTCACCCGTAAGCACGCGTTCGCACTCGTCGACGACAAGCAAGAAGGAGTGCTCCGTCTGTGCAAAGATGTCATCACCTACGGCACGGTCTCCCCCGAGACTGCCGAATTGCTCAAGAAGCGCTCAACGGGCTTGCACCCTCCGCGCGGCGGTTGGGAGCGCAAGGGCATCAAGAAAGGCTTCGCTGAAGGAGGGGCACTCGGCGACCGTGGCGCGAAGATGGACGACCTTATCAAGAGGATGCTATGATGCGAAGGAAGAAAAATACGCGGCAACGGGGCACGCAGACCCATGGTTGGGGGTCGATGAAGAAGCATCGTGGTGCGGGCCACCGCGGTGGCCGCGGAGCCGCCGGCAGCGGCAAGCGTGGCGACGCAAAAAAACCCCGTTATTGGAAAGACGCTGAACGCTATGGGAAACATGGTTTCGCGAGCGGTACGAAGCGACCACTCGTGACAATGAACATTGGCCACTTAGCCAGCATCCTTGGCCGCCTTGAGGAAGAAGGGCTCGCTCAGAAAGAGGGTGCGACGCTTACTGTTGACCTCTCCCGTCTCGGCGTCGAACGCCTCCTCGCAGCAGGATCTATTCACACTCCCCTCGTGCTTAAGGTCGCGTCAGCAACCAAACGGGCAGTACAAAAAGTCGAAGCGGCGGGAGGCACCGTCCAGAATACGTGAACGCGATGGCCGGGATTGACCGAATCCTCGAGAATCTCCCAGAAGTGGAGGCGCCAAAACAAAAGCGCCTCGCCTTCAAGGAGAAGATGAAGTGGACGCTCATCGTCCTCGCGCTCTATTTTGTCCTCGGGATGATTCCCCTCTTCGGGCTCTCGTCGACGAGTCTCCAACAATTCGCATTCTTTGAGATCGTCCTCGGCGCGAGTTTCGGCAGCCTCATCACCCTGGGTATCGGCCCCATCGTCACCGCGAGTATCGTCCTGCAACTCCTGAACGGCTCGGGCCTCGTGAAGTTTGACCTGACATCAAGCGAAGGCAAAGCCCGCTTCCAGGGAATTCAGAAACTCCTGGCGGTGTTCTTCGTCGTCCTCGAAGGATTCATCTACGTCATGACGGGAGGCCTCGCGCCTACCGCAGGCATCCCGGGGTGGCTGCTCATCTTCCAGCTCTTCCTCGGAGGAATCCTCATCATGCTCATGGACGAGGTCGTCACAAAATGGGGCTTCGGCTCGGGCATCAGCCTCTTCATCGCCGCAGGCGTTTCGAAGAGGGTTTTCCTCCGCACCTTTAACTGGGTTACCCTTCCTGGGCAGAGCCTCCC
>RFKA01000003.1 GCA_003694385.1 Candidatus Woesearchaeota archaeon
GGCATCGAGACGCTCACAAACCTCACGATCTGGGACAACCTCCCGAACAACCCACCGCACTATGCCGAGTACAACCTGAGCTACACGGGGCACCAGATGCTCAGCTGGTACAAGACGGGCGGGTCACCAAAGTACCATTGCGCGATCGAGGGCGGCACCTACTCCGTCTATGGCGTGCTCCCGCATGACTTCCGCATGGAGGCCGCGCGGCTCGCACGCTACAACATCGACAATGCTTCTGACTACAACCTCACCTGCGAGCAATAAGCAAGACCTCAAGGACGGGAGCACCCAGGAGTAACAGCAGGCCCAGAGCAAACTTTATAAACGGCCTCGACGGTGAAGCGAGTGGTGCAGGTGCGCAAGCACTGAGGTGGATTCATGCCGGGCGTTGTCACGACGCAAGTAGACGAACTTATCGAGTTTCTCCGCGGCAAAGACAAGGTCGCCGTAGAAGACGTCCAGAAAGCAATCAAGGTCAACGCGGCCACGCTCCAGTCCTGGATCGACTTCCTCGTGGAGGAGGGGATCCTCGGTATTGAATACAAGTTTACGAAGCCCTTCGTCTACCTCAATGACCCGCAGGCACAGAAGAAGAACGTCGTCATCACGCGCGACGAAGTCCTTAGCTGGGACGCCTACCATGAAGTGTTCCTCAAGAAAGCCCGCGAAAAACACATTCCCGACCTCAAAGCGGCCGCGCTCTGGAAGAGCCACGTCCTCGCCCTCATTGAGGCGAAGAAGAATTTCTTCTATGACGAGGCGCGGAAGCGAGAGCTCGCCGACATTGATAAGCTCTGGAACGACTACAAACAAGAGGTGCTCATGAAGATATAGTGTCATGAAGATAGAATGGAGCTCGACGAATTCATCAAGCAGGACATCCAGCGCTTCCTCGACGAGCAGGTGGCTGCGCTGCACAGCACGAGTGAGCCTGTGGCGCGCACGGAAGGTGTCATCGCGCCAGAAGAAGTCATGCTCTATGCGCCCAGCGAGGATTATGTCAAAGAGCTCGACGAGGCGCTCGCGAAGCGCGACATCGAGAAAGCGAAGAAAATCATCTACGGCTTTAAAGAGGCGTACGAGCAATACACACCGAACAGCCCTGAGTGGGAAGAGGGCAAACGACTCTTCAAGAGCCTCTACATGACGTTCCGGAAAGCCCTGGAGGAGGACGAGCGCCGACAGGAAGAGTTGCTACGGCGCGAACTCGAACAAGGACTCTCTATCGGGGGCGGTGTGGAGACAGCACCTGCGCCGCCGACAGAGACAACACCGACGCAACCCCAAACAACTGAGAACGCACATGAAGCAGCCCCACAGGAAACTCCGCAACGCCCACCACAAGCACCCACACCACAAGCCACTACACAACAAGCCCCTCCACAGCAAGCACCCCCGCAGCAAATGCAACAAACACTGCAACAACCCGCGCAGCACCCCACAACACCAACAAGAAAACTGACACAGGAAGAATTCTGGCGGCGGCTTGACCAGTACGCACAAGAAGGACGGCACCCAGGGCCCGAACGGCCAGCGATGCCCCCAGAGCAAGAAGCCCTCCTCGCGCAACGCATCAGCGCCATCGAGAAACAGCTCTCCCGGGGAGCGGCGCTCGAAGCGCTCAATGCGTACAAGGCGCTCGCCCGCGACCTCGCCCCTGAACAGCTCAGCAAAGTACAACGAGCGAAATACCTCCCACGCATCCTCACGCTCTACAGGAACATCCACGCAACAATCGAGCTCATCAGGCGAACGAGCAGTGAGTTCGCAGCGGCGCTCGAGCACACGAAAGAAGCCTTGGAGAAAGGCGACCTCAAAACCGCGATGAGCGAACACCGCCACGCGACGAGCGTGTTCCGCCACCTCCCCCCGAGCGAACAAGCAGTGAAGCGCCACCTCATCACCGACCTCTACGGACAGATTAAAGCGAGGATGGAAGCATGAACCCACCAGCACAACAGCAGGTCCAGAACGCTGCCCGGACAGCGCAGCCCCTCCACGCGGGCATCGCACACAAGCCCGTGCAGCCAAAACGCGTCGAGCTCCTCGACCGGTACAGCATCCAGATTAACAACATCCTCGTCGATATTGTTATCGAAATGCACGAGGAGGAGAGCGTCCCGAACTACAACCTCAGCATCGCGAACATCAGCCCGACGACAAAAATTATCCTTGAGAAGATCAGGCAGGAATTCATCAGCAAGATGAACATGCACGACCTCGAACGCTTCGAGGCTGCAGAGCAAGTCGTGAGCATCCGCGAGCAATTCAAGAAGGAGATTCGCGTGCTCGTTAGACGCTACTTCCCCCAGGCAGACCAGGACACCGTGGATATGCTCGTGAACTACCTTCTCGAAGAGAACCTCGGCCTCGGTAAGATAGAAATCCTCCTCAAGGACGCGAACATCGAAGAGATTGTCGTGAACAACCATGTCGAGCCCGTCTGGGTCTACCACCGCAAGCACGGCTGGCTCAAGACGAACGTCATCATCCCGAGCGAAGCGCGCATCAGGCACTTCTCAACCATCATTGGCCGCGGCGTCGGCAAAGAAATCACGAACCTCAACCCCCTCATGGATGCGCACCTCGAGACGGGCGACCGTGTCAACGCGACGCTCATGCCCATCAGTACGCGCGGCAACACGATCACGATCCGTAAGTTCGCTGAGGACCCCTGGACGATTACGAAGTTCATCAAGGGAGGTACAATCTCTGCCGAAGCAGCAGCGTTCATCTGGCTCGCCATCCAGAACGAGCTCAGCCTCCTCATCGCGGGCGGTACGGGGTCGGGAAAGACGAGTATGTTGAACGTCGTGAGCAACTTCTTCCCCGCCAACCAACGCATCCTCAGCATCGAAGA
>RFKA01000042.1 GCA_003694385.1 Candidatus Woesearchaeota archaeon
CGGTAGGTGAAGGTTGCCGTGCTGTTACTCGCGTCTGTCGCGTTGGGGTTCCCGTAGTAGAGGTACAGGTTGGTCGTCGTGTCGTTCTCGATGAACGGGAGCTTCACCCAGAAGCTCGCGTTGTTCTCCGTGTCCAGTGCGCAGGCGCTCGTGAAGAACGGGACGGGCTCTTCCTGTTGCGCTGTCGTGTTGTACCACGTGAAGCGGACATCGGCGCAGTCAGTCTCGATCTTGCCGGCCGCGGCTTCGGAGCCAAGGTTCCTGCTCACATAGACTTGGTACTCGCTGAGGTTCTCCGCAGTATTCGTCACGTTCATCTCTGCGCGGTATGGCCAGCGGCTGTTCCACCAGTGCGTCGCGGGCGTGAACGTGATGTTCACCTCCTCTGACTGGCCATACGAGGTCTTCATGGGCTGGATGAGAAGCGCGATATCCGCGATGATGGTGAAGTTCAGGGTGGTCGTCGTCTCGCTGTCGTCCGTGTCGTTCGCAGTGATAGTGACGGTGTAGTCTCCTGCGAGCCACGTGCTCGTGAACGTGTGCGAGTAAGAAGAGGGTGGGGAGAGGGTCATGAGGCCGGTGGTGACCGTGCCATTAGGTGCCACCACCGTGTAGCGTGCTTCGTCGATGGCGTCATCGTCGGTAATCGTTGCTGAGAAGGTCACGTTCTGCCCGATACCCGTCAGGTTTGGCACAACGGCCTCTCCGGTAATCACGGGGCGCTGGTTCACTCTGATGGTCGTGGTGTTCGTGCGGGGGTTTGTATAGTGCGTTGTGCTCCCAGCGTAGCTCGCGTTGAGCGTGTGGAGGCCGAGCGCCGCCGCCCCGGGAACGGTGTAGTTAAAGATTGCCTCCCCAGAACTGTTCGTGAGGTTCCAGCCAAGGTCTGTGCCTGCAGTCTCGTCGCCGAAGCTCACGTTTTCTCCGGAGAGGGCGGTGCCGTTGTCGTAGCGGAGGAGCGCGGTGAGCAGGACGGTGTCTCCTTGGTCGACGACGCTCTGGTTCGCCGTGAGCGTGAGCGTCGTGTTCGCATAGACAATGACGCTGTAGGTGATGAAGTCTTTGCGCCCGTCATCAGCGGCGGAGTCGAGCCGCACGGTTCTCGGGCCGAGGCCTGCGCTGCTGCCAACGAGTGCGGTGAGGTTGTTCCAGTAGGTGTCATTGACAGCGAGGGATGCTGTGGAAACGTTGAGTGCGCCCGTCGTCACCGACCACCCGGAGGGGAGCGTGTACGCGAGCCAGGCGTTCGGGGCGGGCGTGTCGCCGGTGTTGTTCATGAATGCTGAGAAGCTGCCGTCTTCACTGCGGTTGATGCGTGGCGGGTGGCTGTTGTCGGTGATGGCGAGGAGGCCGGCGAAACGAACCTCGAGTGTTTGTGCTGCAATCTCTGTGAGGTTATGGAATTCTCCACCCGGGTTCTTGTAGCTCAAGGTGACATTGATGAGGTAGTTATCGCTCGGCACGCTGCTGTTCACGCTCACATTGAAGGTGACGAAGGCCATTGATGAGTTGAGCTGGCCGAAGTTTCTCGTGGGGAGGCCTGTCGTCGTGTCATTACACTCGAAGCCGTCGCTTGGGCAGTTGATGGTAACGTTCACCCCCGTTATGTTTTTGCTCCAGGGGTTTGAGATGTTGAAGGTGTAGAGGGTGGAGTTCGGGCGGAAGACGCGCGTGTCGAGGAGCTCGCTGCTCGTGTTCGTCTCGACATCGTGGAGGATGAAGGAGAGGGTGTGGTTCTCCCGCTCTTGCGCGTTCGACGCGTCCATCGTGATGTTCCAGTAGAAGACGTAGTCGCCTGCGGCGGACCCGTACGGGATGGCGTAGCCCGCCGACGCGTTGTTCCATTGGCGCTCGCACGTGGCGTTCTCGGCGAGCGTCCCGCAGCTCTGTGTCTCGTTGTCGGGGCCCCACCCAACACTCTGGAGCGTCGCATCGAGGATGTCGAGTGTGATACGCGTATTATACGCGGTGTTGTTGCGCGGGCTCACAGTCACGTTTATCCAGTCTATTGTGTCTCCCGTCTCATACTCCCTGAGGGTGCGGTTCTCGTTTTCATAGGTGAGGTTCGTGATAATCAGTGTTGGTTCGATAATGGTGAAGTTGTAGAATCCTTCGACAGCGTTGCCGTTCGAGTCAGTCAGCGTTGTTCGCGAGGGGTCTTCGAGGACGACGCGCACGCGGTACCATCCGGGAGGGTAGGCGCTGGTGTCCCACCCGCCCGCGGAGGACCAGATGCTCGCGATATCGAGCGTTGCTGCAGCTGGTACTGAGACGAACTGCTGGTCAACAACGGGTGGCAGGATGTTCGCCCACGTGGTGCCCGTCCAGTTCTGGACCTGCATGCGCAGGTAGCCAGTGAAGTTCGTGGCGCCCCTGTTGGAGAGCCCCGGCGCCCATTCTGCCGCCTGGGAAGTGGCGACGGGTGCGGGGTACGTGTACTGGCGCATCTGCTTCTCGCCGAACATCGTGGTTTCGTCACCGTTCGCGTCCTCCTCATAGTAGGCCCAGACGGGGCGCGAGCACACCATCTTCCAAGGCCCTGTAATATACCGGCCGGGGTTAACGGCGACGCCGAAGGAGAGCTTGTGAACTCCATTCGCTCCGACGGAGACATTGCTGCTGTGCTTCCCGCTGCTTGTGTAGAGCGTGCAGTTCACCGGTGCCGTCGAAACGGCGACCACGTACTCTGCGCTGTTCGCCGAGCCAAAAGTCATGCTCATCTCCTTCTCGGGAACAAGAACGCTTGCTTCAGCACCGTCACTGTCTGCCTGCTGGATTGCGCCGAGCGCGACGGGTGCGCTGAGGCGGACTGCGGGGCCGCCGCCATCCTGGCCATTCGGCATGAGGCCCCCTGCATTTGATCCTGTGTTGGCGCTCAGCGAGAGCGATGAGGTGTCGCCACTGTTATTCACGATGGTCACGGTTGTTGATTGCTGTCCCGCTGTAACGTAGAGTGCGGTGGAGAGTGATGGGCCGTACAAGGATTCACGAGACGAGGGGTACGCGGGGAAGCCGTCATAACCTGTCGCTGCTCCATCATGGAAAACGAGGATGGGGATGTCACTCATGATAATGGTCGCGTTCGTCGTTGGGAAATCCTTGCTCACGCAGGTGCCAGTCCCGTCGACAACGAGACTACTCTGCCAAAGGAGGGCCCCATCATAGATGTCCACGCTCGCGGTTCCCCACGGCGAGAGGAGACAGAAGCGGTCTGAAGTGTCCCGGTTACCAGTATAGACAAATGTCATACCCGCCCAGCTCACGGGCACGAGCATATCATCCGCGTTCCCAGACCCCTCAACATTGAAGGGCTTCGTCGCGTTGATGACGGTGCCGCGGGAGTTCCCTCCGAGGTTCGTCTGGCTCTGGAGGTTGTTGAGGCTGTAGGACGTTGCGTCAACGAGTATCGTATTC
>RFKA01000043.1 GCA_003694385.1 Candidatus Woesearchaeota archaeon
CGTCCCTTCGGGGGTCCCCGGTTCGAATCCGGGCGCTGGCGTGAAAGAGGCCTTGTGCCTCTTGTCAGTGCACGGTTACGAACGCGAGTGAGTTATCCGGGCGCTGGCGTTGCGTCCCTTCCGAGCACGAACCACTGCACCAGGTACTACGAGACGTGTGCCAAGCACGCTCGTCCTTGCCTGCGTCATCTATTTAAATCGCTCTTTTTTGTAGGGGCAGTATGAGAGGTGGAGCGTTCCTCGTGGCTTTCTTCCTATCACTCCCGCTCGTCGCGGCCAGCCCCCTCTCTTTCATCGACCAACCACACATCCGCACCATCATGCTCATCCCCATCTTGAGCATGGTCATCGTTGCCCTGCGCCTCCTTGTTGGCATCCCCCTCTACGGCGTGTTCGGCCCCCTCGTCATCGCGCTCAGCCTCATCGAGTCAGGCATCTTCTTCGGGCTCGTCATCTACATCATCCTCATCGCCATCGGCATCGGCGTCAAGCTCGCCATCACGCATCTCAAACTCCCCATCATCGTCGAAATCAGTATTCTCATGTACGTCGTCTCAGTCCTTACCGTCCTCTTCAGCGTCCTCTTCGAAAAACTCTCTGTTTTCAGAGAAATCCTCTTCCCCCTCATCATCACGAGCTTCCTCATCGAGCGTTTCAGCCAAGCCATTGAGCTGAACACCGTTGAGCGCGCGCTTCCCGTGCTCGGCTCGACACTCGCGACCGCGGCGGGGCTCGCGCTCATCGGCCTCGGCGCGAGCAAGCTGGGCCCCGCGAGCTTCCTCGCGCTCTTCATCCTCTCGTTCATTATTGTTATTGGCCTCGGCTACTACACGGGGCTGCGCTTAACCGAATTATTCCGTTTCAAATTCGTTGGAGAATAAGCGGAAGCAGAGGAACATGACCTGTACGGCAATGGGAGTAAACCTCCGTAACTACCTCATCAAGCGGCTCAATACGCGGCCACAGCAAGAGCTTGCGAAGAGCAAACTCGCCTTTAAGGAACTCCTGAACAAGCACGGCATCCTCACGCCGCGCACGTATGGCGTCATCAAGCACATCACCGACCTCGAGGGTATCGAGCAGATTCCCGTTGACTTCGTCGTGAAGCCAGACAAGGGACACGGCGGGAACGGCATCCTCCTCTTGCGTCGAGAGAACGACTACTGGCTCACACCAGGCAACCACGTCTACCGCCTCCGCGACCTCAAGCGGCACATCGAGATGATACTCGACGGCCAGTTCAGCGATGCAGCAGAGAACGACCTCTGCCTCATAGAAGAGCGCATCTACCCGAGCCAAGCACTCACGTTCGATAAGCTCGTCGGCCTCCCCGACATCAGGATCGTCTGCCATAACCATAAGGCGGTTGCGGCGATGATACGCTACCCGACGATGCGCTCGGGCGGCAAGGCGAACCTCAGCGTCGGCGCGCTCGGCATCGGTCTCGACCTCGCCACGGGAACGGTGCGCGGGCTCTACGAGAAAGAAAACCACGTCTTCCACCCACTCATCGCGTACCACATACCGAAAGGCTACACGCTCCCCTACTGGTCGGCAATCGTGGCGACGGCCGAGCGCGCATCCGCCCTGAGCGGGCTCGGCTTCAGCGGCGTGGACATGATTCTTGATGCTCAGGACCGCATCCTCATCCTCGAAATCAACGGTTATCCGGGGCTCGAGATTCAGAACGTGAACCGAGCGAGCCTCCGCTCGGCGCTGGAGAAGCCACCCGCTACGCCGCCAGCCACACCACCAGCAACTCCTCCTCCGCCAGACTTCCCTCCCGCGACCAGGCTGGCCGCGCCTCCACGCCAGCCGATGCGCCAGCCGATGGTGTACCGCCCAATCCAGAGCAGCCAAGAGCAACAACGCCTCGCGCAACAACAGGGCCGCATCACTGGCTACGAGAGATAGGTGAAACGAAATTCACAAATCTTTAAAAGAGGAGCTCATTGCGCACCATTGAGGTGATGAGACATGCCAGCAGAGCTCCCCGCGCTACCCTACGATTATAGCGCTCTCGAACCATACATCGATGAGCAGACAATGCGTATCCACCACGACAAACACCACGCTGCGTATGTGAAGAAGTACAACGCGGCAGTCGAAGGAACACCGTTCGCCGAGAAAGACGTGCTCGACGGCCTCAAAGACCTCGGCAGCGTGCCCGAAGACATCCGTATGGCGGTGCGGAACAACGGCGGAGGCGTCGTCAACCACTCACTATTCTGGGAAGTCATGAGTCCGGACGGTGGCGAGCCAAGCGGGGCACTCCTCGAGGCAATCAACGCAGCGTTTGGGAGTCTCGACGCGATGAAAGAACAATTCAACAACGCGGCCGCGACACAATTCGGGAGCGGCTGGGCGTGGCTCTGCGTACAAGACGGCAAACTCGTGGTCTGCAAGACGCCGAACCAGGACCGCCCTGAGAACAACGGCTGTGGCACGCCCATCCTCTGCCTCGACGTCTGGGAGCACGCGTACTATCTCAAGTACCAGAACAGACGCCCTGACTACATCAATGCGTTCTGGAATGTCGTGAACTGGAAGAAAGTCGCGGAGCTCTTCGCGGCCGCGACTAGTCCTGCGGGATAATCAGGACGTCGCCCGGGTGAATCACGTACGGCTTCTTAATGCCGTTCTCGCGCGCGATGTCACCCCACCTGACGCCGTAACGCCGCCCAATCTTCTGGAGCGTATCGCCACGCCGCACACGGTAGGTCTCGTACTCGGGGAACGCATGCTCGTGGAGCCGCGCGGCGAGCTCGACGGCCGCGCCCCCAATGCAGTGCTCAACGTAGCGCTCTTTCGCGACCGCCGGCACGGTCAGCGTTGTGCCCTTGGGGAGCGTGTCTTTCACGCTGTACTGTGGATTCATATTCCTGAGCGCCCTGAAGAAACCGAAGCTCCCAGCACGCGGGTCGTCGCCGAGGCAGAACGCGAGCTGGTCTATCGTCGTGTCACGTGCGAGTTCCAGCTCGGCCCTCCTCGTGTCGACTGCTGGCTCGGTGAAGCCGAAACGCTCGGGCTCTCTGAGAATCATCGCCGCGGCGAGGACGAGCGCGACGTAGTCGCGCGTCTCGCGCCTGCTCGAGAGGTAGACCTCCCGGTCCCAGAACGTCGCCTTGGGGTTCTTCCTCCGTGCGCGCATCGCGGCGCGGTACGCTGACGCCCCATTGTATGCTGCGAGCGCGAGCGAGTAGTCGCCGTCGAAAATCTTGAGCAAGTCCTGCATGTACGCGATTTGTGCCCGCGTCGACTTCACAGGGTCTTGGCGCTCATCAAAACCTTGTACGACGCGCAAGCCGTACTTACGCCCCGTTGCGCGGATGAACTGGTCCGTGCCGACGGCGCCGCGTCGCGAGCCAGCGTGGGCTTTCACGTGGCTCTCTTGGAACTTCTGCGCCGCGCCAAGCTCCCACGGGTAGCCCGCCTCGTTATAGATGGGCTTGAGGTCCTCCTCGAGGAGCTTCCAGTTCGTCCACGCCTCGATGAAGTCGGGGCGCCGTTGCCCAACCCACGTGAGCACGCCGCGCGCGATGGGGCCATTAAGGTCGATGATATCCTCGAGTGAGTCATTAACAGTGAATGTTTCTTGTGGGGGGCTGATTGCCTCGGGTGGCTCGGCGCCGAGCTCCTCCAAGCCTTCTTGAGGGGCCTCGAGCTCAGCTATGCGCGCGTCTTTCTCCCTGAGCAATTCATTCTCGAACGAGAGGAC
>RFKA01000044.1 GCA_003694385.1 Candidatus Woesearchaeota archaeon
AAGCGGGCTTGAGGTCCCGAACGTCCTTTCGTTGCTCGTCACCCCCCTCGGTGCCGAGAAATATGAGACCGTTCCCTTTTGGCGTCACCCGATACACTTTCTTGTCAAGGACGCCGAGTACAGCGAGGGGTTGCAGGTATTCGTCGAGCCCCACTGACGTATAGGCCTCGCCGTAGGTCGCTCGGTGCACGAGCCCCATCTCCTCCAGCTCAGTCGGTGTTGGGAGGTCGAGTTGGAGAAAATGATCCAGCGTCAAGATCTTAAGAAGCGAAGTGGGGGTGTACGTTGAAGGGTCATTGTGAATAATCTCTTCGAGCGGAAAAGCGTAGATGCGGCCCCGGCGTGCCTGAATGGCATTCCTGAATTCTCGTGGCCGAAGGAAATCGTAGCCTGCATAACGGCCCGCCCCCCCTCGCCGCAGCGTAAGGTTTCCGTTATGGGGTTGGTAGATTTCGTACTCGAAAATCGATCCTTCTAACAGCCCAGTAAATGCGTCCCCTGTGAAGATCGCCCGACGGACTGTGGGGTTGCGTAAGAGTCTCCAGCTCTCTGGATGAAATACAAAGAAGCCAGCGTAAAACGTCTTGATGAAGGAATCCAGAAAGAACCGGCTGAGTGGAGAGGTTCGTAAGTGGCGTCTGAGATCATCATTCGCTGCTTTGTTCTTCCGGAGTTGTTCTCGCTTGCGCTGGTATTCCTCTTCTCCCCAGTCATCTCCCATCAAGGCGGGGGTGCGAGGAAGGTATAAATGTCTAACGCCGACGGCGAGCACCGAGCCGGCGGGGCCCTCCTCTCCGACGCGGTCCGCCCCGCTGAGCGCGGGGCCGAGGAGGACTCGGCGGGATTCGCTCGATTTGACCCCACGCATGATAGGTGAGTTTCTCTATCTCATCGTCGTAGAGGTCCATGATGGGGTCGAACTTGCGGTAGTCATCCTCGCACAGCAGCGTGATCGCTTCGCCATCAGCTCCTTGTCTGGCTGTGCGGCCGACACGGTGCACGTAGGTTTCTGGCTCGTCGGGCAAGTCATAGTTATAGACGTGTGTGATGCCGTCGATGTGCAGGCCGCGCGCCGCGACGTCTGTTGCGACGAGGACATTGAACTTCTTGTCCTGGAAATCCTTGACGGTTCGTTCGCGTGTCGCCTGTCCCATGTTGCCGTTCACGCTCTTCGCCTTTATGCCCCGTTTGCGGAGTTCGGCCGCGACGTGGTCCGTCGCGACGATTGTACGGCAGAACACGAGCGCGCGGTCTTGGCGCTTCAAGAGCTTCGCGAGCAAGCCTATTTTCTGCCAGGGATTGCAGACATAGTACCCTTGGAAGAGATGGCCTCGCACCTCTTGGCTCTCGATGCGGATGAGGAGCGGCTCGCGCATGTATTTCTCGCTGAGGTGCTGGATGCGGTAGCTGATTGTGGCGCTGAAGAGGAGTGTCTGCCTGCTAGCGGGCGTCGCAGCCATGATGCGCTCGATGTCATCGATGAAGCCCATGTCGAGCATCCGGTCTGCTTCGTCGAGGACGAGGAAATCAACGTGGTCGAGCACGAGTGCTCCCTGCTCCATGAGGTCGAGGATGCGCCCGGGCGTGCCGACGACGATGTCGGTTTTCGGGAGTGCTTCTTTTTGTGGCTCGTAGCTCACCCCTCCATAGACGGTGAGGACGCGCAGGCCCGCGTTGAACTTGTCAAACTCGCCCGCTACTTGCTTTGCGAGTTCTCTCGTCGGGCAAATGATGAGTGCGCGTACTTTTCCTTCTTCGTGCGTGAGTCGTTGCACGATGGGGATGCCGAACGCGATTGTTTTGCCGCTGCCCGTCTCGCTCTCGACGAGGAGGTCCTTGCCTTTGAGGCCGGGGGGAATGCTTTGTTGTTGGACTGGTGTTGGGTGGGTGATGCCGCGCTCGGCGAGGTTGTCCACTATCTCGTCCTTCACGCCTAGTTCCTCGAAGCTCATACTGCTACCCCGCGAGCAAATCTTCGTTGCTTGCTCGCTCTCGACAACCCGACAACGCGCCAATCGGTTTTGGGGCGCCTCGCGGCAGAAGGCCGGGCGCGCGGGTTGCGTCGTCGTAGCTGCTCCACGACGAGACTCAAGAAGGGTTTTTAAACCTTTGGGCGGGCGAATATTTATATATCGCCGACGGCAATGGGCGAATATGAAGCAGGTCATCATCGTGCGCGCTGACTTGCGGCTCCCGAAGGGGAAGGCTGCAGCGCAGGCGGCGCACGCGAGCGTCGAAGCGGTTCTGCGGAGCCTCGGCAGCGCTGCTGGCCGCGAGCGCGTAAAGGTTTGGCGGCAAGAAGGCATGGCGAAGATCGTGCTCAAGGCTGCTGACGAGAAAGAACTGCTCCGGCTGCTCCAGTTGGCGAAGGATGAGGGCTGTACGACGGCGCTCATCACGGACGCTGGCCGCACGGTGGTTGAGCCGGGTACGCGCACGTGTATCGCCGTGGGTCCTGCGGATGATGATGTGCTCGATGCGCTCTTCGGTAGGCTGAAACTCTTATGATTCGTCAAGCGACTCCAGAAGACTGTGCGGCGTGTGCCGCGATTAGTCGGATGACAGAGCTCGCCAAGGTTGATGGGGCTTCCTACCCTGAGGAGACGTTTCAGGAGTTCTTCGCGCCGGGCGATATCTTTCTCGTTGATGAAGAAGGCGGCGTTGTGCGCGGGTTCATCGCGGGCGAGCCCATGCATGGTGACGCACACTACCTCAGCTTGCTTGCCGTCGCCGAGCAAGGCAAGGGTGTGGGGAAAGCCCTCCTCGCCGCCTACGAGGAGGAAGTGAAGCGCATGGGCTTGTCAATGATCGTGCTCCACGCGCTCGCAATCAACACCCGCGCCAAGGAGTTCTATCGGCGGAGAGGGTACTATGGAGCGCCTGATGAAACGCCGTTCTATAAGCGTTTATGCTAGATTCTTCTGTTCATGGCGCTGATAATGATTAGATGATTTGAATGATGATTTGAATGATGACTTAAATGATATGAAAGAGTCGCAATAAATTCTTTCTCCTCGAGAGCATTTTGAGAGATGAGTGCATGCTCCTATGAACCGGGCTTTATCAATCTCGTTCGTGCCCGTCGGCAAATTATTTAAACGCTGCCCGACCGCAAAGCAGTATGGCGTCAGAAGACCGACTGAGGCAAGAACGAATAAAGAAAATCAGTGAGTTACGCGAAGCGGGCATCGAGCCCTATCCATACCGCTACGAGCAGACGCATCACGCTACCGACATCCTAGAGAAACACGGGAAACTCAAACCAGAGACCACCACGAAAGATGTTGTGAGTGTCGCCGGGCGCGTCGTCCTCTTGCGGAAGATGGGCAAGGCGACCTTCGGCCACGTCCAAGACGAGTCGGGCAGGATACAATTCTACGCTCGCGAGGATGAGCTCGGCGAAGCCTACACGGCCATCAGGAAGCTCGACCTCGGCGACTGGCTCGGCGTGAAAGGAGAGGTTTTCACGACGAAGAGCGGCGAGGTCACCGTGCGCGCGCGGGAAGCAGTGATGCTCTGCAAGGCTGTGCGCCCGCTCCCCGAAAAACATCATGGCCTCAAGGATGTCGAGACGCGCTACCGGAAACGCCACCTCGACCTCATCGCGAATCCCAAGGTGCGGGACACCTTTAGAGCGCGGGCAGAAATTATCCGCGCAATGCGCCGCTACCTCGACAAGAGAGGATTCCTCGAGGTGGAGACGCCGACGCTCCAGCCCGTCTATGGGGGCGCGAGTGCGCGGCCCTTCATCACGCACCACAACGCGCTCAAGCAGGACCTCTACCTGCGCATTAGCGACGAGCTCTACCTGAAACGCCTCCTCGTCGGCGGCTTCGAGCGCGTCTATGAGATTTGCAAGGACTTCCGGAATGAGGGCGTCGACACGAGTCACAATCCAGAGTTCACAATGCTTGAATGGTACATGGCGTACGGCGATTACGAAACAGGTATGCAAATGTTCGAGGAGATCATTGCCGAGGCAGCACAAGCCAGCGTGGGAACGACGAAGCTCACCTATCAGGGGAAGAAACTCGACCTCACGCCGCCGTGGAAGCGCGCGCGGATGACGGACCTCATCAAAGAGCACGCGGGTATCGACGTCCTCACGAAGAGTCTTGAAGAGCTCCGCTCGTTCTGCGATGAGCACAACATTGCTTATGAGCAACGCGACGCCTGGGGCGTGCTCGTCGGGCACATCTTTGAGGAGTTCTGCGAACAGCACTTGTTCCAGCCGACCTTCGTCATCGACCACCCGATTGAAACGACGCCCTTGTGCAAGCCGCTCAGAGACGGTGATACGCGTTTCGTCGAGCGTTTTGAACCATTCATCGCGGGCATGGAAGTAGGGAATGCGTACAGCGAACTCAATGACCCGCTCTTGCAGCGCAAGCTCTTCGAGGACCAGCACGAGCTCAAGATGGTTGGCGATGAGGAGGCCCACCCAATGGATGAGGATTTCCTCGAGGCCATCGAGCAGGGCATGCCTCCAACCTCGGGTGTTGGTATCGGCGTCGACCGCATCGCGATGATCCTCACAGACAGTCCATCCATCCGCGACGTCATCCTCTTTCCCGCCCTGCGCCCAGAATAGCATCTCGGCACTTGGCTTCGCGGCAATATTTTTAAAGGCTTGAGGGTCGTCGATAAGATAATGGTGACTTACAAAGACAGAACCGTTGTTGGCCTGACTGAAGACGTCATCCTGCATCATGATGGGCGTCACGACAAGGTTCGCGCACGCATCGATACCGGCGCAGAGCGCAGTAGCGTCGATATCAACCTCGCGAGCAAGCTCAAGCTCGGTCCCGTCGTGGCGAGCAGGGTTGTGAAGAGCGCGAACGGCTCGAAGCTGCGGCCCATCGTGAAGCTCGAGGTCGAGCTTTGCGGGAGGAGGGTCACGGAGACATTCAGCCTCAGCGACCGGAGCCATATGCGCTACAAAGTGCTCATCGGCCAGAACATCCTCAAGAAAGGGTTCCTCATCGACCCGAGCAAAGGTGCGTCTCATGGGTAAGTACAAGGCCGCGCTGATTAGTCTCGGCAGCGAGAGCAGCGAGTGGACGCTCGACGCGATGAGGAAGTACTTCGCTGCAGTCGATGACATTAACCTCAAGAAGATTGAAGTGAACTTCTCGGGGAAGGAGGCGGAGGTCCTCTATGAGGGAAAAGCCCTCCCCCAGTATGATTGCATTTACGCAAAGGGCAGTTTCCGCTACGCCCAGCTCCTCCAGGGCCTCACGTCGCTCCTGGGCAAAAGCTGCTACATGCCCATCGATGCAAGCGCGTTCACCGTCGCGCACGATAAGCTCCTCACGCAGCTGGCGCTCCAGCACCACAACATCCCGATGCCCCGCACATATCAGGCAGCGACAATCGAGGCCGCGAAGAGCATCCTCAAGCAGATGAACTTCCCTATCATCATGAAGTTCCCGCAGGGGACGGGCGGCAAAGGAGTGGTGTTCGCTGAGAGTTATGCCTCAGCCAGCAGTATCCTCGACGCGTTCACGGCGCTGAACCAGCCGTTTATCCTGCAGGAGTACATCGAGACGGGTGGCACAGATGTGCGTGCCATCGTCGTTGGCGGCAAAGTCGTCGCGGCGATGGAGCGAAAAGCGGATATCACAGAGAAGCGAGCGAATGTTCACACAGGAGGAAGAGGTGAAGCGACCGAGCTTGATGACCGGACGAAACACCTCGCGGTAAAGGTTGCCCGGGCGATTAAAGCAGACATCTGCGGCGTTGACATCCTCATGAGCGCCAAGGGCCCGCTCGTCATCGAGGCGAACGTGAGTCCGGGGCTCCAGGGCATCACCCGCGCAACGAAGGTTGATGTGGCGGACTGCATCGCGAAGTTCCTGTTTGAACGAACAACTGTCCTTCGCGAAGGGGAGCAGAAAGTGAAAGCGTCGAAAGTCTTGGAAGAAGCAGGCCTCAATGGTGACTCCCTCATCACGACGCTGGACTTCCGCGGGAACAGGGTGTTACTGCCAGAAGTCATCGTGAAGAAGGCGGGGTTCACAGAAGACGATAATTATGAGCTCTCGGTGAAGCAGGGTTCTCTGTTGATCAAGAAGTTCGAGATGTAGAGTAACCCCAACAAGCAACTACCCTGTTGATGTTTGAAGATAAAGTGCGGAGAGGTTTGGTTCCGCTAGAGGATCGTGCGGATTTTCTCGATGCTGCTCGCGACCTCCTCTCCCTTCTTCGTGAGTGAGAGTACTTTGAGGCGGCCGCTCTTCTTGAACGTCACGAGATCAGCTTTCTGCATCTCGTTAAGAATCTTAACGATGTGACTGTACGTGCAGTCAACGACCTTCGCGAGGCTCGAGGCATAGTGCTCTTGTGTCGCCGTGAGGAGCGTGACGAGCATCATCGCGGGCTTCTCCCGGAAGAAGACGCCAAAGATTTTCTTGTTTTTCGCCACTCATACCCCCCAATAGGTTTTCTAACCTACAGCTCCCACCAAATAGGTTGGAGTGTAGCTTTTTGGACAAATAGTTTCTATTTAAATATTTCGGATATGCTTTTTCCAGCCACCTATCCAACACGACAAAGAGAAATGCCCGTATATAAAACTATTGCTTGTCGACGAGAACGTGCCAAGATTCTTTAATCGTTGACCGTGAAGTAAACGCGCCGGTTCATCTTCCCCTTGTTCTCGGCCTTGAGGAACGAGAGCGTGCCAATTTCCCCCGTGTTCGCGACGTGGGTTCCCCCACAAGCCTGCGTATCAAATCCTTCAATAACGACGAGACGGATATCCTCAACACCAGGAGGAAGCCCTTTCGCGAGCTGCGCCACGCCCGGCATCCGCTCCGCCTCTGCACGAGGAACGATGCGTGTCGTCACGGGGAGCTTGCGTGCGATGACGGTGTTCGCCTCTTCGATGAGCGAGCGCAGCAAGTCGACATCGTAGTGTTCAGTGTTATAGTCGATGCGCACCTTCTCAGTCGAGAGCTGATTCCCCGTTATTTTCGCACCAGTCTTTTTAATCATGAGCGCACTCACGATGTGCGCGGCCGTATGGCTGCGCATGAGTTTCCGTCGGCGCGCAGCCTGAATGGAGCAGTGGACGGTATCGCCGACGGCGAGCCCCGCTCGGTCAACTTCATGGCTGACCGTGCCAGCGACTTTCTTCACGAAGGTGACGTGGAACTCGTCGTTGCCGCGCCGGATGACGCCCTCGTCGTGAGGCTGCCCGCCTCCGACCGGGTAGAAGTACGTTTCTGCGAGTTCAACGAACCGCCCATCAGTTACGCCCGTCACCGTCGTCGTGAACTCCAGTGTTTGAGAATCGTGTAAGTGTTGCATGGCGGAAAGCAACGAGGAGATATTTTTATTGTTTCTGTACGCGTGCGCAGAAAGCGGTGAGGAGTTCGTGCCGCCGCACCTCAGGATGGAAGAGGACGCCATAGAGTGGGCGGTGCCTGTGCGCAACTGCTTGGGGGACGCCCCCTGTTGTGTGCACGCGAAAAGAGTTGAGTTTTGTAAAGTCAATGTAGCTCGTGTGCAAGGAGAATACGTCAGTGGGGCCATTGAGGCCGAGGAAGTCTGTAAAGGATACAGTCTGCAGCCCTATCTCGACAGCGTTGTTGAGCGTGCCGCCATGCGCGAGGCCGATGAGGTGCATACCTGCGCAGATGCCGAGCACGGGGACGGTGATCGTGGTGAGCCACGAGCAGTCCGTGCGCAGGAAGTCATTGTCCTTCAGGCTCGTCCCGCAGATGACAATGCCCTCTGCCGAGGCGAGGTCATCCGCCGAAACTGCAGTCACGTGGCGCACAGTAGTTACGTGGCCCGCGCCACGCACGATGCGCTCGACGGGTGTGACGAACTCGAGCTCGTGCAGTGCCTCAGCACAAGTACTAATGAGGAGCATTGCGCACCTCCAGGCGGAAACTGTTGCCTGCGCCACGCACGACGGTCTCGCCGAGAACAAGTGGCTTGCTGAAGAGGGGACAGTTAATAACGAGCGTCTCGAACTCTCCCCCTTCACCCGCGGGATTAATGTGGTGTTGCTCCTGCAGCAACCGCACGTCCTTGATGAACGCCTCGTCAATGCGTCGTCCGACCCAGTGCTTATCGAGTGGGTACGCGGCGACGGCGCTCACGATGACCTCAAAGCCCTCATTGATGAGTTCGTCGAGGAGCTCGAGTTGGTCTTTCTGCCAGAGCGGGTTGAAGACGTGCAAGCCGAGCTCGTGGCAGACTCGCTGAATGCGCGTCGCTTGGTAGACGCTCCCCACCGCGCCGGTGACGATGCCATCAACTTCGGCTTGGGCGAGGGCCTTCTGTAAATCCTGGATTTCTCTTTCCTCTTCGCCTCTTGTCGCCACCTGCAGGTGCGGGAGGCGCATGAGCGCGGCTTGCGCCGCTGTTACTGCTATTGTTGGCGTGTGGAACATGAAGCTGTCAGGGTTCTCGGAGACGAGCGTGATGAGGCAGGCGAGCTCGTGGCCGTGTTGTTGCGCCAAGTACGCCGCATATGTACTGTCTTTTCCTCCTGAGAAGAGTACGCCGAGCCGCATAGAGAAGAGGGGGCTTCCGGGTATTGATAAAACTACCCACTCGATAAAACTACCCACTCGTCACAATTACAAAAGACTATTAAACGAAGAGCGGTGACGCCAGCTCATGAAGCGCTGCTCATGGGTGCCGCTGCACAACCCCTTGTACATCCAGTACCACGATGAGGAATGGGGTGTGCCCGTGCACGATGATAGGAAGTTGTTCGCAATGCTCATTCTTGAGGGGGCGCAGGCTGGCTTGAGCTGGGCGACGATTCTCAAGAAGCGAGCGCATTACCAGAAGGTGTTCGCCG
>RFKA01000045.1 GCA_003694385.1 Candidatus Woesearchaeota archaeon
ACGACCGTTGCAATGGAGGCTGCGTGCTTGGGGAAGTTGGTGTTCATCCTGAACCCTCAGCGCGAGGACTTAGACTTCTTCCCTTACGTGCCCAACAGAGAGGGTATCGTCGTTGAGAATCCCCAACAACTTAGAGAAGCTTTACGGCAACTCGCTCAGCCCCGAGCACGAGCTCGGCGGAGAGCTGCCCTGCTGCGCTACGCCACCGAGCAGAACTACGGAAATGATGGCAAAGCTTCATTGCGTGTCGCTGAAGAGATTCTCAAGTTGGCACGCCGACGCCGACGTACGAGAAGCCACGCTTCTTAAGCTCTGCACGCTGAGCGTGGTAGATGTTCCGCCCATCAATAATGTTTGGCGTGCGCATAAGTTCCTGCACACGCGCCCAGTCAGGGTTCCGGAACTCATCCCACTCAGTGACAAGGATGAGCAAGTCTGCCTGTTTGAGCGCCTCATAAGGAGTCGCCGCGTACACGATTTCGGGATGTTCTCTGCGAAAGTTCTCCATCCCTTCTGGGTCGAATGCTGTGACGGTCGCTCCTTGGGCGAGGAGCCACTCGGTGATGACATGAGCGGGTGCTTCGCGGACATCGTCGGTTTTTGGTTTGAATGTCAGTCCCCAGAGTGCGACGCGCTTCGCCTTGAGCGTCTTGAGAAGCGCCTTAATCTTTGGGAAGAGTGATCGTTTCTGCTGCTCGTTCGCCTCGTGAACTGCGGAGAAGATTGTCGCTGAGCAACCCGCTTCTTTGATGCCTGCAATAAGGCCGGTGACATCCTTGGGGAAACAACTCCCCCCATAGCCGATGCCTGCGTGGAGGAACCTTGGTCCTATGCGGTCGTCAAGGCCCATCCCTTTCGCAACGATGGTGATATCTGCGCCCACTGCTTCACAGTACGCGCTCAGTTGATTCATGAAACTAATGCGGGTCGCGAGCATCGCGTTACTCGCATACTTGATGAGTTCTGCACTCTGCGTATCCGTGAAGATTATCGGGCGCGTGGTCCTCGCGAGGCCACTATAGAGTTGCTCGAGATGTCCCTTCGCGAAAGCGTCTCCCTCAGCGATGCCTATGACAATCCGGTCGGGATTAAAGAAATCTCTTACGGCAGCGCCCTCCCGTAGGAACTCAGGGTTTGATGCGACATGCACTGCGAAACGTTTCTTCCGCTGTTTAACGAGTGAAGCGATGGTTTTACCCACGCGCTTAGTCGTTCCCACTGGAACGGTCGACTTCACAACGATAATTTTCTCGCCATCAATGCACGAGCCGATTCTCTTGGCTACGCTCTCGACCGCAGAGAGGTCGACCCCGCCTCCGGGGAGTGGCGGAGTCCCGACGCAAATAAAAACCACTTCTGCGGAGCCAATTGCATCCTCTACGCCTGTTGTGAACTGTAAGCGTTGCTCGCGCAGACCACGTTCCAGCCTCTCGGTGAGCCCCGGCTCGTAGATAGGGCATGTGCCATTCTTGAGCAAGCGGATTTTCTCTTCATCTATATCAACGCAAGTGACGGTGTTCCCGAGATCTGCAAAGCACACACCCGTGACGAGGCCTACGTAGCCAGTACCGATAATTGCGAGGCGCATTCTCGATGTCGGCCATACCACATTAATATAGTTTTCCACATTTCACGAATAGAAAAACGTTTATAGCAGGGGACGACCCACGGGCAAAATGCGACAGATACCCTTCTCGCGAAAGCCACGGAGAATCAAGGACGGCATTCCCCGGTTTGTGCCCGAAAACAATTATGCGAGGAGTTTCAGCATCGAGTGGGCACGGCACGCTTCTCTGCGTTTCGATAGTGATTTTGTCAAGAAGAAAATTCTCGCGCGGACGGGCTGGTCAACCCGCTGGCTAAAAGGAAAGACGATCCTCGAGTGTGGTTGCGGCGGAGGGAATGATACGAAGGCGCTCCTCGACCTTGGTGCGCAGGTCGCGGCGTTTGATTTATCAACTGGTGTCGAGCAGGCCAAAGCACTCATTGGAGAGCATCCTGGCCTGCTCGGGTTCTTTCAAGCCAGTATCATGGACATCCCAGTGAAAAGCGAGTCGTTCGATATTGTTTTTTGCCACCGCGTCCTCCAGCACACGCCAGACCCGAAGAAAGCATTTTTCGAAATGGCTCGCATCGTGAAACCCGGCGGGACGCTCTTCATGCACAGCTATGACAAGAGTTGGCAGAACCTCACCCACTGGAGGTACCGATACCGGTGGCTAACGAAACGCATGAAGCCAGAGACCCTCGCCCGGCTCATCGAGAAACATGGGCCATGGCTCTACCGCCTCGTTGTATGGATGGATCGTTGGTGGCTCGGGAGGGCCATTCACCATTGCGCAATCCCGTTCTGGAATTACGAGCGAGGAAAGATGCGTCAAGAGTTCACGAGGGAACAGCGCTACCAATGGGCTTGCATGAACACCTTTGACAGCCTCTCTCCAGCCCACGACCACCCAACACACCCGCGGACCATGAGAAGGTGGTTCGAGGAGGCGGGTTTCACGCGAATCCGTCTGCGTCGTCGAAACCCAGTTATTATGATTGGGATGAAAAAGAGGAAGAAAAAGAAACCTTAAAAAGAAGTCTCTCGTCCCGCTTTTTAAAATGAACGTCGTAGTTGTTGGGCTCGGGTATGTTGGCCTCCCGCTCGCTGTTGCGCTCGCGGGACACCATAAAACCTTCGGCTTCGATAGTGATGCCCACAAAGTCAAGAAGCTGTCCTCTGGCCAAGGGATGGGAATTATTCCAGACAGCGAACTCGCGCATGCCAAAATTACCTTCAGCGACGACCCAAAGGTCATTGAGGAAGGAGAGGTCGTTATCGCCTGCGTTCCCACACCCATTGATGACGCGAACAAGCCAGACTTAAGTGCGTTGAGAACCGTCTCGCAAACCATTGGTTCGCATTTGGGTGAGAACGCTATTGTCGTCTTCGAGAGCACCGTCTACCCTGGCGTCACAGAGGAAGTGTGCATACCGCTCCTCGAACAAAGCTCGGGGAAAAAGCTGGGGGAGGGGTTCACTGTTGGCTACAGCCCCGAGCGCATCAACCCTGGCGATACAGAACACACTATCGACAAGGTTGTCAAGGTCGTCGCGGCGTCAGACGAGCAAACACTGGCGGTTCTCGAACGGCTCTATGGCTCTATCACGACAACGCATCGCGCCCCGAGCATCAAGGTTGCCGAGGCGGCGAAGGTCATCGAGAACATACAGCGCGACCTCAACATCGCCCTCATGAACGAGCTCGCCATCATTTTTGATAGGCTTGGTATCGATACGCAAGCCGTGCTCGAAGCCGCGGGGACGAAATGGAATTTCCACAAGTACCACCCGGGACTCGTCGGTGGCCACTGTATCGGTGTGGACCCTTACTACCTCACCTATAAAGCTGAGCAAGAAGGGCTGCACCCCGAGGTCATCCTCGCCGGTCGGCGCATCAATGACTCAATGCACAAGTTTTACGCAGAGAAGATTATCAAGCGCCTCATCGCGCGCGGAGAACCTGTGAAAGGCGCTCGAGTCCTCATCCTCGGGCTGACGTTCAAGCCTAACGTTGCGGATGCACGGAACAGCAGGGTCAAGCAGCTCATCGCGGAGCTGAAGAGCTACGGATGCGAAGTTGCTGCGTGCGACCCGCTCCTCAGCACGGAGGAGATCCGCGCTTTCGGGGCTCAGCCAGTCATGCTCGAGCAACTCCCTGATGCGGCACTAACGCTTCTCGCAGTAGCCCACGACGTGCTGCTCAAACGGCTCCCGGAAGGGGTGCTCAGGCTGGAGGACCTCTTATGAGGGCGACACCGACAATAACGGTGTACATCGCGTCGTATAACTATGGCGCGTACCTCGAGCAAGCAATCCATAGTGTGCTCCGGCAGACGCTTCAAGACTTTGAGCTCCTCATTTTCGATGACGGCTCAACAGACAATAGCAAAGCAATCCTGCGACGTTATGCGCGTGATGAGCGCATCCGCGTCATAGAGCAAGAGAATGAAGGGCTCGTGCGTATCGCGAACAAGGCAGTGAAGCTCGCGCGGGGAAGATACCTTATGAGGCTCGATGCGGATGACTTCCTCGATGAGAACGCCTTGCTCGTTCTCAGCAGCATCCTTGACACGAAGAAGGATGTCGACCTCGTCTACTCAGACTACTACGAGATTGATGAGGAAGGGAACGTGCTCGGCATCGTCCGTCGAAAGAAGATTGGTGAAGAGAGCGAACTCCTCGACCTTCCAGCGCACGGCGCGTGCACGATGGTCCGAACAGGAGTGCTGCGAAAGCTTGGCGGGTACAGTGAAGGACTGGCTTGTCAGGATGGCTATGACCTCTGGATCCGCTTTATTCAGGAGCACAAGCCGTACAACGTCAACCTCCCGCTCTTTTACTACCGCAAGCACGCACAGAGCAGCACAACTGACGCGACAAAGATCCTGCGAGCGCGCCGTGCAATCAAGAAGCGTTTCGTCGAGCAGAATGGGAAGCGCGAACC
>RFKA01000046.1 GCA_003694385.1 Candidatus Woesearchaeota archaeon
ACGACCGTTCGCCAGAAGATGTCACGTCAATTGAGGAAGTCCGCCTCGCGTTTGAGCAGCAGCGCGGAAAATAACTACTAAAAAATAGTAAATTTTATATTTCTTATTGTTGTTTGCTTGAGAATGACTGGAACGTTCACTGGTATTCTGCGACGACTTGGAGAGGATATTGCTGACTTTGTCAATCGCTATCCTGCACAACGGGCACAACCAGATCCTGCCGCGGTTACCGTAATGCTCGAGGCGGTCGAAGCCGACAGGGAACGCTTCAAGCAGGATGTGCGGCATGAAGGAACTCCAATCTTCGAACAACGCCGGCGAGTTTATGAGCGCCTCGAGACGAAATACGGTCTCGCGCTCCACTATCTTATGGAGAGGGCTTTCTTACATGGAGCGAGTGAGCAAATAGTGGCTTGGAACGAAGAGCGTCTCCAGGAGTTCTCAGAGCTCGCTGTGCTCCACAAAGAGCTTGATGATGTGCTTGAACGGGATGAATTGCAGTTCCCCGTCCCTATATATCTCCGACCTATTCATCTCGGGTTTATGTATTTCTCTCACTTATGGCCTCTTCTTGTGCAGGGTAAACAGATGACTGCAAAGACACTACGTGATAGGAGGGATTATTTCCTTAATCATGGCGGGTTGTCGCGGACGGGCAGGACGCCGACCTACACAGTGAAGTTTCCGAACCTTTCAGACATCGGGGTATGAAACCTCTCTCTTCAAGTTCTTGGTTCCCTTTTTTCCCGCCTGGTACACCCAACCCCCTCATTTCTTGTGGAAATCTATTGTTTCATTTTTGGAACAATGTTCCAAAATCGATATATTTATTAATATCTCTCTTTCTGGCTCGTACTTGTAGTGATTATTGTGGAGCCGGCGAAACTACTCATGGGCTTGTTCGATCAAAAAAGACTCCGCCTCATCAAGCTCTTCCTGGACAACCCTGAGAATGAGTACGGGCTGCGCGAGGCGGCAAAATCCGCCCGTCTCCCGCCTGCAACGACGCACCGCATCATGAAGGTTTTGCTCAAGTATGGCGTCGTTGAAGAGCGTAGAGTCAAGAAATTACGGCTCTACAAGCTCTCCAGGTCGAAACAGGCGAAGTTCTTAGATGAGCTCCTCGCCGTGAAGAAGACGGCGATCGAAGAGTTCGTAGAACGGGCAGGAGCGCTTGAGGGGGTGGAATTCCTCATTCTCCATGGGAAAGCAACAAAAGAAAAGGCGGGAATTCTTGTTGTCGGGCACGATATTGACAGCTCCGCGCTTAATGGTGTTGTGGGGGAAATCAAAGATAAGTACAAGTTCTCTATCATTCATACAACGCTGGCTCGTGAGCAGTATGAGCAGATGACTGCCATGGGCTTATTCCCGCAGGAGAAGAAGGTGCTCTATGGCGCAAGAATTTAATTTCTTTCTCTATTGAATTTTGTTTAGACTCGAATTTCCGTCGTATAGTTTAAAAGACAACAAGATTTATATATAAGTAGAAACTATTTTTGACTAAAAGGTTTTGGCGTGAATGAAACATTCTTCCGGGTGGTGAGCGGGAGAACGCTCCTCAAGGGGGCGGTGGAACTCACACGGGAAGAAGTGGTAGATTCAGACATAGCTGAAGCTCTGAAAAAATACAGTGATAACGAATAGGGGGCAGCCAAATGGACTTCATCGTGAACAGGGCCGTTGAGCAACAAGCAACGACAGGGAGCCCCGACTTGGACGTCGGGCAGGCGAACATCAAGGTTATCGGCGCCGGTGGCGCGGGTAACAATATGGTGAACTGGCTCTATAATAAGGGGCTCAAAGGTGCGGAAATCATCGCGTGCAATACCGATAAGCAGCACCTCGACTTGATTGAGGCTGATAGCAAGTTCCTCATTGGAAAAGATACGACGAGAGGCCTCGGTGCTGGCGGGTTCCCTGAGCGCGGTGCGGAAGCCGCCCAAGAAAGCTTGCAACAGTTTAAAGAAGCCCTCAGGGGCGCCGACATGTGCTTCGTCTGCGCTGGCATGGGTGGTGGCACGGGTACGGGCAGTGCACCCGTCATCGCGCAGGTCGCGAGAGACGCCGGCGCAATCGTCATCGGCACGGTCACGATGCCCTTCAAGATCGAGCGCGCTCGTGTCGACAAGGCAGAATTCGGCCTCCAACAGCTCCGGCAAGTGAGCGACACGGTTATTGTCATTGACAACAACCGCCTCGTGCAAATCGCGGGCAACTTGCCCGTGCAGCAGGCCTTCGCCGTTGCGAACGAGCTCGTCGCAACGATGATCAAAGGCATTGTCGAGATCATCGCCGTGCCCAGCCTCGTCAACCTCGACTACGCGGACGTGAAGGCCGTCATGACGGACGGTGGCGTCGCGGCAATTGGTGTTGGCGCATCCGACACGAACAACCGTGTCGAGGAGGCGGTGAAAGGCGCGCTCAGCAATCCTCTCCTGGACATCAGCTACGAAGGAGCGACGGGAGCGATCATCCACGTTTCCGGCGGCCCGGATATGACGCTCGACGAGGTCTCGCGCGTTGGCGAGCTCGTCACGGAGAGCATGGATGACGACGCGAACGTCATCTGGGGCGCGCGCATCGACGAGGAGATGAAGGGTCGCGTCACGGTGATGACCATCATCACTGGCGTGAACAGTCCTTGGATCCTCGGCCGGGAGACTGCGCAGCAGCGACAGGCTGCACGCCAACAGCTCAGCGACGACCTCGGCATCGAGATCGTCCACTAATCACCTGATCACCGGTGGTAACAAAGGGGTCCATAGCGACGACAGCGACGCAGGAACAACGCACGCAGCGACGACAACGCGTACAGTAACGACGACCCCTGCTTTTTTAACGGCTGCACTCTCCTTTCTCAAGGAGTTTGCCTTCACGATGCCGTTCTGACACCCCAACACCCCCCAACCCCAAAAGGGCTCGTGAAGGCTTTTTTCTTTTTTTCTTCGCTCTTTCTTCCCGCTTCTATTTTTCCAGAACTTGGCAAGAGAACAAGAATAAATACCACTTAAAAGTAGTAATAATTGAAAATCTTTATTAACTAGTTCTTCCATCTGGTTCTTTCATAAGTCTTTTTCCATAAGTGTTTTAACCAACCCGGAATCCGGAGGCATAATGTACGACATCCCCATCAGCTACGTCGAAAGCCCAAGCAATGTGTACACAGGCTCGCCCGGCGGCACATATACGAGAAGCAAGCCTGTGGGGATGATTGGCTGCACGTGCGGTGGACAGGGGCCTTGCCGCGGCACGTGCCGGACGCCGCTATACTAAATGCCTATACTAAATGCGACACAATATGCGACAACTCAGTGGAATCACGATTGACACGCTCGCAGACGAGCTCGCGGCAGCAGGCATACCTTTCTCTCTCGCTGAGAAGCGCACTGACAAACGGAGTTACGCCACGGGTTGGGGGCGCCGCCGTTACCTCGCGGAATCCATTATCATCATCGATGACGAGGATTATGCGCGCGTCGATGACGTCGTGCGCCAATGCGGTGAAACATTGAGCAGAAACGGCCCGCGCAGGCAGCTCGAGAATGCTTACCCGAACACTCGCTACTATGGGACAATTCGCGCTCGCTTCCACCGAGACGATATCCCCGCTGGGCGCGAGCCCTGGGAGCGCATCCACGTGCTCGCACACAAGCTTTAAATAACGCATCCTGTTCGCCGACGGTATGGCTGCAAAGAAGGCTTCTAAAGTGGCGAAGAAGACCACGAAGAAGGCTGCGAAAAAGAAAACTGCCGCAAAGAGAGTTGCTAAGGCTGCGAAGGACGACGGCGAGAAGCTCGCTAAGAAACCCTCCAAAACCACGAAAGGCTTCATCCAGCCCCTCATGAATATCGGCCTCGTCGGGCACGTTGACCATGGTAAGACAACGCTTACGGAACGGCTCAGCGGCAAGTGGACGGACACGCATAGCGAGGAGCTCAAGCGTGGCATCACGATAAAACTCGGTTACGCTGACACGACATTCTACCGCATCCCCGGCAAGAAAGGAGCTGAACAATACACAACGAAGCGCCTCGACGCTGAGACAAAGCAGGAGAACGAGCCCATCATGAAAGTGAGCTTCGTCGACGCACCAGGCCATGAATCACTCATGGCGGTCATGCTCAGCGGAGCAACCATCATGGACGGAGCACTCCTCCTCATCGCGGCAAACGAGCGCTGTCCCCAGCCGCAAACAAAGGAGCACCTCATGGCGCTCGAGCTCAGCGGCATCGAGAAAATCGTCGTTGTCCAGAACAAGATTGACCTCGTGACGAGCGAGCGAGCACAACGAAATTACGAGCAGATCAAAGAGTTTCTCAAGGACACGAAGTTCAAGGACGCACCCATTGTCCCCATCAGTGCGCAACGGGGAGTGAACATTGACGCACTCATTGAAGTTATGCTTGCTACATTCACGGTCCCTGAGCGCGACCCGAAGGCCGACCCCCTCATGGTCGTCGCGCGCAGCTTCGATGTCAACAAACCAGGAGCGACACCCGAGCAGCTCAAGGGAGGGGTGCTCGGCGGCGCCCTCAAGCAGGGGAAGCTCTCCGTTGGAGACAAAGTGGAAATCAGGCCTGGTCGCGTCGTCGAAGAGGCGAATAAGATTGTTGCGAAACCGCTCACAACAACGATTGTTGGCATTGTGACAGGGGGAGAGCACGTCAAAGAGATCGTTCCGGGGGGGAGCGTTGCAATCATGACCTCGCTCGACCATAGCGTTGTGCGCGCAGACCTCCTCACCGGCTGCGTCGTCGGACACAAGGGGAAGCTGCCCCCCATCTGGGACGAGTTGTACCTGGCGACGACCCTCCTCGAGCGCGTCGTTGGCTCTGCAGAGGAGCTCAAGGTTAATCCACTCCTCAAGAATGAGATGCTCATGTTGAACGTGAACAGCTCGACGACAGTTGGCATCGTCACAGAGGTCTCGAAGAAGGGCGTCCGTTGTCGACTCCGGAAACCTGTTTGTGCAGAGAAGGGGGCGCGCGTCGCGATTTCCCGCCGCGTCGGAACGCGCTTCCGCCTCATTGGCTACGGCATCATCCAGTAGGGCTGTGAGGCTCGTGAAACTCGTTCTTGCTCTGGAGCACAGTAATGATGTTGCTGACGGGGGCGCCGTTATGCGTGTAGAGGTGAATGCCTGGCGCGCCGTTCTCCCGGAGTTGTAGCGCCTGCTGCACTGTCCACTCAGAACCAACGAGCACGCGGTCCTCGACAGAGGAACTCTCGATTTGTTCCGCGAGCTGCCGAGGCACTTGTACGCCAAACACCTTCTGGAGCAAGGATAGCTGGTGCCGCTTTGTGAGCGGAAAGAGGCCGGGAATGATTGGCACATTGATGCCCGCTGCTCGTGCTTCGTCAACAAAGCGGTAGTATAACTCGTTGTTGTAGAATGCTTGCGTGACGAGGTAGTCAACACCCGCATCAACTTTCTCCTTGAGCCATCGGAGTTCTTGGGTGCGCGACGGGCTCTCACGATGCCCCTCGGGGTAGCACGCGGCGCCGACGCAGAAATCCAGCGGGACACCCACTTCGCCGCCGAGGTACTTTCCTTGTCGGAGGTCGCTGAGTTGTCTTACGAGGTCTCTTGCGTAACGGTGGCCGTTCTCCTTCGGCGTGAATGCGCAGAATCTGCCTTGTGCGTCTCTGTACGGGTCTCCCCGGAGAGCGAGGACGTCTGTGACTCCGAGGTATGCGAGATCTATGAGGTACTCCTGGGTTTCTGCAGCACTGAATCCAGTACAGATAACGTGGGGGACTGTGGTGAGTGTCGCTCCGTAACGACCAATAATCGCGCCGGCAATACCTGTGGTGCCAGGCTTCTTTCGCCGCGCAATACCATCAGTGTGTGGCTGCTCGGCATGGTACGTGATGTTCACTTGGTGGATGCCCTTCTCGACGAGGTCGTCGAGGAGAACGAACAAGTCATTGAGGGAGGCCCCGACGCGCGGGGGCTCGATTTCGACGCTCAAGAGTGGGCCGTTCTTGAGACGCTCGATAACACTCATAGACGAAAAGTAGAATGTAAATTAATAATATTTATTGTAAGATTTATTCAAATAATAATCTTCTTCTCCTACTTTAGATTTTGCTGCTCTTGTACTTCTGCGGGTCCAGGGCCACCGCGCGCAGAATCTCGACGCTATCATCACCGAGCGCATCCCAGATTTGCTCCTCCGTAAACGTTTGCTGGTCGTACCCGAGGACGATGACATCGGGGAGTTCAGTCCTGATAACATCGAAAAAATCATCCTTCCGACCGAGGACCGCCTTATCGACGAGCGGCTCTCGCTCAACACTTGCCCGCCGTTCCTCCTCGTTGAGGCGCGGTTCGCGCTTCTTGATGCGCCTAATGGATGAGTCCCTCGCAACCACGACGACGAGCGCGTCGCCATGCCGCTTCGCCTGCCGGAACAGCGAGCGATGCCCCTCGTGGAGCGGGTCGAAGCAGCCGAACACCATGACTTTACGCATAGAAAACTATTACGAGAACCTGATATAAAAAACTTGGGAAGCTACTGCTTCTCCATATAGCCACACTTGCCACAGGTTGCCCGGTCCTTATGCGCGGCCATGAAGATGCCCGGGCCGCATTTTGGGCAATGCTTGTTTTTCCGTGAGAGCTGGTCTCCTTTGACCTCGTAGCATGCGCTCTTGGAGGTGGCTTTCTTCTTCTCGTCCGCCATTAGTCTCCCTCCTTGGAGTCAGTTTGCTTTTCAGCCGGCTCTTCCTGTGTTTCTTCCTTCTCTTCAGTTTCTTCCTTCTTTTCAGCAGGATTCTTTTCAGCAGGAGCCGGTTTCTCTGCTTCTTTTGCTGCGTGGCGTTTCCGCATGCTCTCGAGCTCAAGCTCCTCGAGAGCCTGCGCATCTTTGTACACGCACGCCTTGAGAGTCCCGGTCGTCGTCCCATAATGTGTTGTTATCGAACGGACAATAACGAGTTCTTTCTTTGCGCCAGTGGCTTTCGCCACTGCTGCGGCCGCTTCATGCTTCGTTGGCGTCGCGCCCTCGAACGAGATCTGCGCGGTCACCTCGCTCCGCCGCAGCAAGGGGCGGTCTTCTTTCTTCGTAATCGTGATTTCCATTTTCAGCGCACCTTCAATGCGTATTCTCCCGGCTTCTTTACTCCCATATTGTGGGCGATGAAACTCTTCTTCGGGTCGAGGAACGTGATACGCCCCTGCCAGCTCATACTCCACGACTGGCCGCCGCAGAGCTTGCAGGTTCCGCCATCGCCGAGTCCTTTACAGCTCTTGCAGGCTTGTTTCCTCATGCTTTCGCCCTCCGCGCTTTCTTATCAGGGGAGAGATCCTCTGCAATCCAGTCCTCTTTCCCGAGGCCCTCTTGGCGCATCGTGAGGCCGAACTTCGGGTTCGCGCGGTCCTTGTAACTGATGGCAACCATGCGCGCGAAGCACTTGTCACCAATTTTGAGGACGCGCCCCGTCTCCTTACCTTGCAACACGCGGTCTTTCGTGACGCTCACATAATCATTCATGCTCTGGCTCACGTGCACCATGCCGTCCATCGCGCCGATGTTCATGAACGCGCCGAACTCGGCGATGTCGCGCACAATACAAGGGAGGACTTCCTGCATCTCGGGAACGAAGCTCAAGAGCTCGAAGCTCGCGTCATAGTAGTTCGCCCCGTCGCCAGGGATGATAATGCCCTCCCCGATTTCGTCGACGGCGAGGACATCAATGACGATGCCGAGCTCTTCACTAATGAAGCCCGTGAATTTCTCCTTCACCGCCGTGCGCACGGCGTCTTTCAAGTCGAGCCCGAAGACACTCGGGGGCACGCGGACGTGATCCTTGACCTTGATTGCGTAAAACATGCTACACCTCTTGGATGCGTTTCTGCCTGATGGTGAGGACGCGGACACCCTGCGCGAGAAGACGACGCTGAAGCCCCTTGTCGAGCGTCACGACGAGCGACTCCTTGTCGTCCTCGGCAATCGCGACGATTGCGTCATCAGCGTACTCGCCGGAGCCCCGAATCTTTTTTAAAGGTTGTGTCTTTGCTAGACGCATCTGCTCGACGAGGACGAGCGCGAGTTTTGCTGCCCGCGCATCAGCACCGCCGCCCTGGGCGAGCCTGTGCAACTCCGCTTCAACGCTATCGATGATGATGAGGGAGTAGGGCTCCTGCATGTACTCGGCAATCGCTGAGAACAAATCTGTGCCCTGCGCGAAGAGCAGCAATGCGTTCGTGTCGACGATGACCCGTTTCTTAGCCATTGTGAGAAGGGAGAAACGTGTCCTTTTTAACGTCGCTTATCTCGGTGAAGGCCTCTTCAGTCTTTCGCTCTAAGGGCTTCGTTATAACCGGAGAGAGTGGTCGCCGGTAGAGCTCTCTGGCCTCGAAGAACGCGGCGTGACGGACAGGAATCTCTTCCTCTCCTCGTCGACGACCGAGCTTCGGCTCAAGCGCCCGGCCAGCATATACGTTCTCGACGAAGTCGTGCAGGCTCAACGCGCGGAAGCCTCGACGAACATATTCGCGCTCCCACTGCAC
>RFKA01000047.1 GCA_003694385.1 Candidatus Woesearchaeota archaeon
ACTCAGAAACTAATAACTCAGGAGGGGAAGTCTCGTCGGGAAATCCAACTTGTCCATCTTCGGCGCTAGGGGAGATTCTTTTTGGTTTCGGGTTATCATCGGAATCTAACGAAGTCGCTGGATGTGGTCTGGGGAGAATGAGGAGTGGGCTTGGCGAATGAACCGTTAAATTCAGTTTCGTCGTAAGGTACGAATGAAGTGGAGTTCTGGCGATCTGCGTCCGCAGAGTAAATTTGAAATTCGGTCCTATCCAATGAGCGCAGCGATACATCAAGAACAAGAATCTGAGGGCAAGAAATCACTGATTAGAAAAATATCCTTTCTCTTTATATACATAAATCACTACTGCAAGAGCGATAATTACTCCAATAAACAGTGGGATAGATGCTATAAGTTTTGCTTGTAATTCAGCAGCTTGTAAAACCTCAGGAGGTACATCAGGCAATGGCCTATTTGTCATAGCAAACATTTGTGGAAGCGGCGTGATTAAAATTTTGATTGAACCTGAAATTCTATTTATTACGTTAAAAGACTGTAGTCCTAATAGAATTTTCCATCCTGTTTTTTGAAGTATGAGGAATATTGTTATTATTGGGATAATCAAATAGGCAATTGTTAGAATGATTGCTAGTGGTGGATTAATAGTCATTCCCAAGAGGAAAGTTGGCCGTTGTAGATCAGTAAGACCGTACAAGCCGAAACCAAAGGAGGCTGATAAAAAAATTATCAATATTTTAAATCCCAATGGGAGTTCTTTCCAAGTTGTTTTTTGGGCTTGCTTACTTTTTAACATATACAATCCAAGTATCAAAAGAAAGAGGCCTAATACAACCACGAAAAAAATTATATCTTTGAAACCATCTCTTTCAAAAACAAACACTGGAAGTATAAGTATTACTATTCCTATGAGGATATAGAAATACGACATAGACTTATTGGCAATTATAGAATAATTGCTCTTGGCTTTATTGGCACTTACAGAACCGTTTTTCTTGATTTTATAATAAAATGCCATTCCCCAAATTAAAACAAGCCCACCAGCTGCTAAGACTACTCCTCTGGTAATTGTATCTTTCAGAAAGAATGCTAAGAATCCTATAAAAAGCATTGTTATCATTAATCGATGTAACACTCCTGATGGTGTTTGCTCCATTGTAATTATGCTTTAAGAACTGTGATATATAAATACTTCTGTTTTGTTGGGTGTGTAGAATATTCCCGTCGAAGCCATGAGGAAGTTCCTAGGGTTCCAGGGTTTCTTAGAACCCGCCATCATTTGGCGACAGACATGGCCTGGCTCGACGGAGCACAGGTTACGCAAGTGTGGTGGGCTGCGAAGTAGGGAATATTCTACTGACCCGGTTTGTTTTTACCCTCTTTAGTCTTTTAGATATTGCATTTAAGATGTCATCAGCTGCTTCAGAAATAGTAATATCTTCAAAATTCCCTCATTTTTTCTTGCGTTAAGACTTGAAATTACATTAACATATTTCTAAGGGCTGGCGTGAGTACTATGTCGTATAACACTGATCAACGAGCATATGCTGAGTATGATTGGCTTGGGGTTCGCTGGGATGAGTCAGTAGATGGCATGGCTTATGCGCTTTAGAAACCCTTGATAAGTTAATCTTTCGCTATTTCGCGGCGTCCTTTTCTTCTCGCTTGATGACCTTTTCAAGCGCAGTGATCGCTACCGCGAGCTGCTTGAGGTCTGGTTCTCGCGTCGTGATGCGCTGGAACGCCATGCCCGGCGCGCTGAGGAAGCGCACCCATGCGTGATCCTTGTAGCGCTTCCCCGAGAAGCGCACCCACTCGTACGCGACGCCCGCAACGACGGGGAGGAGGGCGATGCGGAGCAAGTATTTTTCCCAGAAGCTGCTCCCGAACGGGATGAAGAGGTAGATGACGATGCTTAATGCGATGACGTAAATGACGAAGGTTGTGCCGCAGCGAGCTTGGAGCCGCGTGAACTTTTTCGCGTTCCGCGGCGTGAGTTTTGCGCCCGCCTCGTAACAGTTCACGCTTTTGTGCTCTGCCCCGTGGTATGCAAAGAGTCGCTTCATATCCTTGAACTGCCCGATGATGAGGAGGTAGCCGACGAAGATGAGGAGTTTGATGCCCCCGTCGAGCAGGTTGAGGACGAGGTTGCCGCTCGACGTGCGCGTCGTGATGAGGTTCGCGAGGAAGAGCGGGAGGAGCTTGAACAATGCGAGCGCGAAGAGGATGGCGAGGACCATTGTGAGGGTGAGCTCCCACGTTGAGAGTTTCTCCTCTTCGTCATACGCTTCGCTCGCGCTCCAATTCAACTCGCGCAAGCCGATAATGAGTGTCTCGAAGAGCACGATGGCGCCGCGCACGAAGGGGATCCGCAGGAACGGGTACTTGTCAAGGATGCTTTCTTCCTTGCGCTCTCGCACACTGATTGACCCGTCTTGTTTCCGCACGGCCGTCGCGAGGTGGTGCTTGCTCTTCATCATCACCCCCTCCATCACCGCTTGCCCCCCAATGAGGAAGGGTGCGTGCTGGGCTGCCACCGCGAGTGCCTTCGTGAAGCGCATGGCGTTGCGAACAATGATGCGTTTTTAAAATCTCTGTGGGTTCAGCGCAGTTCATCAACTATGAGGCGTGCAGCTTCCTGTTTTGCCTTGTAGACCGAGCCCCTGTTGCCCCGAAAAGAGTACTGTACGCCGATGGATTCGTCATGCCAGTGCGTGAGGAAGTAATCATGCATTTCTGTAGCGAGGGGAGCGGGCGATGAGAGCGTGATGTGCTCTTTGTGCGGGGCCCCTTCCTTGACGAGCGTGGGGAAATCAGCGGGGTTTAGCGTGAGGTCGAGCACGTACTCGTTCTTCCCGTTCCCCGTGTTGTGTCGGAGGACCGCGTTGCTCGTTCCATACGCGTACCTGCGGAGGTATCCCGTCGAGCCAGGAGGGTTCCCTGTTTGCACTGTCTCTAGCACGCCATTGGCGCGTGCATCTTCTTTGAGTGCCTGCACGAGCCGCACGAGTGATTCTCCTTCTGCGCGCCAAGCAAGGTCGTTGGTTCCTTCTCCGTCGACGAGCGGTGAGAGGTATGCTTTCAACGCGGCGTACTCTGCTTGGTTGACGGGCATGAATGCTCCGGGAGTTGTGAACTGGCTCTTGCTGCGCGTGTGGGGCTCTTGGACACCGTCGTCGAAGCGGTAGAGGCAGTCGCTCGGAGCTTGTGGTGTGCACACGGCGCGCCCTTCATACGTGAAGTGCATCGCGGGGTATGCGGGCGTGGCGGGGAGTTCCACGGTGATAACGCGGCGCTGGGCGAGGTATTCCTCGATGAAATCAACCTTGACGCCATCGCGCTCGAGCGTCAATCGCCGCCCCGCATCCGTTAATACTGCTCGTTTGACGGCCTCCTCGCTCGCGATGCGTACTTCGAGCGGGATGTCGCGGGCGCCGCCGGCGTCCCCGGACGAAAGAAGGAGTGTCGCTACCACGATGAGAGCTTTGCCGGCCCGTCGCATCGAGGAGGTTAACGAATGCAGTGTTTTTATACTTGTTGGCTCCTTTTCGGCCCTTTGCCTGTCTGTTCAGGCGGACCCCCGTAAGTAACTTAAAGCTTGGCATGCTTCTCAGGGCATGGATGTCGTGACGGACGAGCGCCTTGACAAGTATTTCTCAATCACCGCGGAGGCGCTCGCGCAGGCGAAGACGGCGTTTGATGACTCGACGCCCGAGCGGCTCGCGCAGGCGCGGGACACGTTTGACATGGCTGAGCGCTATTACACTGACGCGCAGCATTTTCGAGAACGCGGGGAGAAGGTGCTCGCGTTCGCCGCGTTGAATTACGCGCACGGCTGGCTCGACGCGGGAGCGCGGTTCGGCCTCTTCTTGGTGAAGGACAGCCGCCTGTTCACCGTCGATGATTAAGGGGATTTCCTCTCCTATCACCTTTATAATATAGTAACACTTACCGACTCCTGTGACGACCCTCGCGGCACGCGCACGGAGACCTACTCGCGCACAGGGTTCATCCTGTGTCACGAAGAAACGGGTGAGACACATAAACCGCTCAAACTGTTTTCCTAAACCGTTTTTTGGAGACATAATGATTCGCAAAGGAGCCTCCTTAGTCATCCTCGCTCTTCTCCTGGCGCACGCAGCGTTAGCACTCGAGGTTGCGGTGCGTGACGCAGACACCATCCTTCATGAACTCACTGTTGCCGCGGGGCCTTCCCCTGCACTCCCAGAAATCCAACAGGCACTCCGCGCAGGCCGCACCTTATCAACGGGCGTGACGCTCACCGAGCTGAGTCGTGCCCAGATGGACCTGCTCCGCGCACAGGGCTACGACGTCTTCGAGCCCGTCAAGATTCACGCGACGCTCGCGGAGTCAGTGCCGCAGATACACGCTGATGAAGCGCAGGCAGTAGCGTTCACAGCACCCGTGCGCGGCGTGGGCGCGGCCTGCGTCATTGATACGGGCGTGAACTACAACCACGAGATGCTCGGCGGCGGCGGCTTCCCGAACGAGAAAGTCATTGGCGGCACTGACATCTACAATAATGATGATGACCCCCTCGATGATAACGGGCACGGCTCGCACACGAGCTCGACGATTGCTGGTGACGGCGTCCTCGTCGGTGTTGCGCCCGGCGCGAAAATCGTGCACGTGAAGGCGCTCGCGGCTGACGGCACGGGAGAGCTGGAGCTCCTCGCGGAAGCGATTCGCTGGTGCACGAATCATAGCGAAGTCTACAATATCTCCGTCATCTCGATGAGCCTTGGTGACGGCGGCACCTACACGGAGGCAACGTGCCCAACAGACGAGCAAGCAAGCTACCGGAGCACCGAGGAAGCGCTGCGTGAGGCGGACGCGGCAGGACTCGCCATCGTCGCGAGCAGCGGGAACGAAGGGAGCTCGCTGGGCATTGGTTACCCGGCGTGCAACCCCCTCGTTGTGAGCGTGGGAAGCGTCGGCGACGGCACGAGCAACAGCGCAGTGAACGGCTGCAGGGGCAGCTACACGCTCCTTGATGTCATCTCGGGATTCACGAACACGCACCGCACGCTCGACTTGCTCGCGCCCGGCGCGTGCATCACTGCTGCAGGAGAAACAGGCAATAGCCTCGCCGACAAAGGCGGGACGTCAATGGCGACGCCGCACGTCGCGGGCGCGATGCTCCTCCTCGAGGACCTCGAGGCCCAGCTCGGCATCACCGAGTCTCGGGCTGAGCGGCTGCAACTCCTGAAGGACACAGGGGTTATGATTGCGCGAGACGGGGAAGCCTGGCCGCGCATTGACGTCATGGCCGCGTTCGCGCGGCTCCTCCCCGTCCACCTCTCACTACCGGAGCACGACTACTGTACCGCGTGCACGCTCGAGGGCGCGCTCACGAACACGGAGAATGCGACGGGCCTCAACGAGACGAACATCACGCTCACCGTGCAGAGCACGCAGCCCGCGCAACTCTTTGTTGACGGGGAAGAAGTCAATGGGACGAACAACACCTTCCTCATCGGCGGCTTGCCGCCACTCGTCACGCGCAACCTCACCATCATCGTGAATGCGAGCGCCGAGAACATCACGCTCATTGCGAACAGCGGAGGCATCAACACGACGAACAAGACGATAACCGAGGACCTCCAGCTCATCGCGCCAGCCGCTGGTGCGTACACGCGCGGCCGCTTCACGTACCGCGTTGAAAGCCCTGTGGACTCAGTGCACGAGTGCTCGCTCTACCTCAACGATACGCTCGTCAATACGAGCACCGTCGTCGCGAATACGAATCACAGCGATACAACAACATTGACGGGCAACGTCACGTGGAACGTGAGTTGCACGCGAGAAGGCGTGACTGGCTGGAGTGAGCGACGCTGGACCATCAGTGACCTCACCGCGCCACGCATCTCCGCCGACCTGAACCAGTCACTCTTCCGGCCAAACGACACCGCCGCGCTCAATATCACCGTCCTCGATGACGGCCTCGTCGTCAACGTGACCACGACGACGCGGCTGACGCGGAACGGCTCGTTATGGAATGGCACGCCCGTCATGAATGAGAGCGGCATCCCCATCACTGCCGTTGACGCAGCAGGGAACACGGCAGTCCTCAACCTCACGAACTACACGATTGATGGCGACGCCCCCATTGTGTGGAACCTCACACCCGAGCGTTCGCGCGAAACGAACGTCACGTTCGCGTGGCTCGTGAATGACACGACAGCAACGACGTGTACGCACGCCGTCGGGAACGAAACACCCGTGCCTGCAGACCGGAACCGGACCGTCACGCTCGGCGAAGGGAACCATACGTGGGTTGTGAACTGCACGGACGCCGTTGGCTGGAGCACGCGCGAGCAGTCCTGGACGATTGTTGACCTCGCGGACCCCGTCATTGAAGACGTGGCGCTCTCCGACAACATTGTCCAGCCAAACACGCTCGTGGACTTATCGTTCTCTGCCGCGGACTCGCTCGGCCTCGCACGCGTCACCGTGCAAGGAGCGGTCGTTACTGGCGAGGGCTCAGACAACAACCGGACGTACAATGTGACGCTGAACGAGAGCACGACAACAACGATTCCCATTGAAGCAGTTGACAAAGGAGGGCGGAGCACGACGCGGTACCAGACACTCATCATTGATGGCGACGAGCCACGCATCACTGTCGTTTTGGAGAACGAGAGCAATGACTCAGTAGTCACGAGCACCCCGCTCTTCATTAACTGGAGCATCAACGAGTCACACCCGGAGAACACGACCTTGTTTCTTGATGGTGGGCCCGTGAACTCGTCAAACGCGACGGCGGGGCGAGAACACACCACACCCCTCCCCGGGCCGCGCACGCTCGTCGTCACGAGTGAAGACGCGGCGGGGAACACTGCCCGCACAGCAAGGAACTTCACCGCGAACACGACGATTAACACGACCGCACTCATTGCGGACCTCTCGGCGATGCTCGGCGAAGATGTCGCGTTGCTCCGGGACGGCGCGCCGCTCAACGAGTACGACCACCTTGACGGTCGCATCACGCTCACGATTACGCGGCCGCGCGCACAACTTTCAATGGTGTTTGATGGCCTCCGCGCACGATGGGGTGCGCCGTGGAGCGTTGGTGCAACGACGCACGACTTCACCGATGACGTCCTTGACTCGTTCGCGCTCACCCTCAATGACTTCATCGCTGCTGATGCGGTGTCGCTCAGCGCGTGGTTCAACACGACAAACGGGACGCACGTCGTCGCACTCGACGGGAACAAGAGTGTTCCGCTCCCACCCTGCCCCAGTTCGGGCGGCTGCTATAACCGGTCGCATAACCGGTCGCGCACGAACACGACACTCCTCGAGGCCCGCGAGCAAGCAGTGACTGGCTTCGTAGCGCTTCGCGATGGAACCCCGCCGAGCATACTCTCTGTCACACCAGCAGCCGCGAGTGGCACGTCGCCCGTGACCGTCACGCTCACAGTGCAGACGGGAGAAGATGCGACGTGCCGCTACAGCCGCACTGCTGAGGACTACGCTCACATGGCGGGTGTGTTTAACGGCGGGAGCACGACGCCTGCAACGACGCACACAACGGAGCGCAGCTACACGACGACCACGACGGAAACCCTGCACATCGCCTGTCAGGATGCCTATGAGAATGAAGCACGCACAGACCACGTCCTCACCGTAACTATTGAGACCGTTTCTTCAAACGCCGGTGGTGGCGGCGGACGCGGTGGTGGTCGTGGCGGTGGAGGCCGTGGCGGAGGCGGTGGCGCCTATTTCTTTCGTGACTGGCCGCGTGAAGAGGACACCAATGAGACGCGAAATGCGACAGGGGGCGAAGACGTTGGTGCTCCAACCATTCCCGCGGCGGAGAGTGCTGCAGGGGCTCCGCGCACGACACAGGCTTCTGCGGCCGCGCCCAACACGACCCCGCCCAACATGACGGTGCACAACGCGACCACACAGAGCGATGCTCTCGTGTCATCGCTTCCAACCCCGAACGCGTTACCCGCGGCGCCTGTGCGTCAAGGGCTCACCGCGGCCGCCATCAAAGAGACAGCTCCTGCAAAAGAGACTTTTGCTCCACGCCTCGTTCTCGTAGCCCTCGTCGCACTCATCGGAACACTACTCCATACTCGCAGAAAAATCGTCACGAGTACGAGACGAAAATGACTTTGTGCTGGCTCCTCTTTGGCGCAACTCTTTTAAGGTGGTAAGAGTTTCCACCGCACTTAAACGGTTCAAAAAAGAGGTTGGGGGGAACATAGTGCGCAGCGCACTATGCCTTAGTACAATAACGAACACCTAGGGGGGTGTAACATATGAAGAAGCTTTTGATTGCTGTACTCTTTGCCATGATGCTCGCGCTGAGCGCATGGAGTGTTTCTGCTGGTATCGGCGCGGCCAACCATGACCCCGTCGTGACGCTCAATCGGGACGTCGCGAACTGCGACGAGAGCCTCGATGATTATGAGTACGTCGTGTCCGTCAGCAACAATATGGATAACGGCTACGGCATCTATAATGTGAAAATCTACAAGGGGTCCGCCGGCATCTATCAGGTCTCTTGTGGTGACGCGCCCGCCGGGTGGACGTGTTTCGACGGCGACAGCGATGGGACCTGTGACCTCAAGTATAATCTCTACTGTGAGTACGAGACGACTCCTGCGGGACCGAATGTCATCCGCTATGGAGACGCCCCCGTTGACTTCTCATTCGACATCAGCCTCGTAGACGAGGCCGCAGTCGCAGCGGATTGCGGTACGGACTTCAGAATCACAACGCTCGACGATGAAGGCATCGCCTCTCCCGGAGAGGGAGTAGAGGTCGAGACGATGGAGCGGCTCAACGTCGACTGTGCCGACCCGTACATTGAGAAAAAACTCATCGGCGAAGCAATTCCCCTCACGAGCTGCGCGCTCGAGAGCCAGAACAGCATCGACGGCACGTGCGACTGGTGGATAACCCAGGCCACGGAGATTGATTTCTCAGCACAAGATACAACGAAGGCTGATCAGTGTAACCTCGGCGTCGACTACTGTGAATGGCGCTACTATTGGGACGGCGAACTCGTCGAGGACAACCCGTACTGCGAAGGCACCCAAGAAGCGGATGGCTGGTGCCGCCTCACAAACGGTGGCTCGCTCGACTGGGCCCTTCAGTTCGGCGAAGACAGTGAGCACGACATCGAAGTGCGCTGCGTCGACAAAGCAGGCAACTGGGCCTCCCTCACCGAGAAGGACAAGGTGGACAACACGCCCCCGACCACGGAGAAGTGGTTCAATGGCCCCCAGAAGCTCGTTCCAACGGAGAACGGCACGGTCGAGTACATCGACGGTGTCTCAACGGTTGAGATGAGCGCGCAAGACGGCGGCGACATCTGCGCAATCGGCGTGGACAAGACCTGGTACAACATCGAAC
>RFKA01000048.1 GCA_003694385.1 Candidatus Woesearchaeota archaeon
CGGCACCCAGTGCCTTAGCATAGCAATTATTGCATAAGATAACCGCGATAGGTGGGCCTTGTTCTATGAGAGTTGCGCTGCTACGAGTGCATTGAGGCGCGCTACTTGATTCGTGAGGCGGCGCTCGAAAAACGATAAGGGGGTAGCGTCATCCATCACGACAGGCCGGTAAAAGATGTTCGTCGCCTCTGCAACGTCATCAGTGGCGAAGGCCAGCCACCACGGCGCCAGCGTTTGCACGCCACCAAGCGCATCAACAATCGTGACGAGGCGGTACTCGAGCGGGAAGAGCCCGAAGAGGCGTGCACGCCGACGAGACGCGAGCACGACGAGGTCTCGCCCGTCATCGACTTCGAGGCCAACGCCGATGACGCGGTCATCGTTCGCAGCGATGGCAGCAGCGTACGCCGCGAGGTCATCTTCATCCTGTATTGTCCAGTTGCTCGTATTGACGGGCCCGGTCGACGCGCGGAGGCGTTCACCGTCAACGTAGATTGAGAGGCCGTCACGTTGGACGGCGGGCATTTCGATGAGCTTCCCTCCGCGCACAAGGGTATCGCCTGGCTTCACGACAAGCGTTTCTGTGGCGCTGATATCGACGCGGGTGACGCTGCCCGGCTGTACAACAACGCTCGGCAGCGCGGAGAGCAGAGGTGTTGAAAGAAGGAGGAAGAGCAGAGCGCACAACACTCGTGGATATTGATTAAAAGCCATGTCATACACGTACGCCATTACACGTACGCCATCTGTTCAGCATGCCGCTGGACGACAAGGTGTCATGTCTGGTTCAAAATACTTTCGGGCGCGAGAAACCCGCAACTCCCGTACTAGACCATAACTCATACCAAAACTCGTACCTATTCCACAAAACCCCTTCAATAACAAAAACCATTCCATAACCCATATAAACCGCTCAATGAGAAAAACAGTATGATAACCGCCTATGCAGCACGAGGAGCCAAGCAACCACTTGAAGAATTCACTTATGAAGAAACACTGGGGCCGAAAGACGTCCTCATCAAGATAACGCACTGTGGCATCTGCCATAGCGACGTTCACCTCATCGATGGAGAGTGGGGAGACGTCTACCCCCTCGTCCCTGGACACGAGATTATTGGCACGGTTGAGAAGACAGGTGATTGTGTCCAGCTCCTCAAGGAAGGACAGCGCGTCGGCCTCGGCTGGCAGTGCAATAGCTGCGGGAGCTGTGAATGGTGCAGCGCGGGAGAAGAAGTGCTGTGCAGTAAGAACCAGGCAACCTGCATGGGCCACTTCGGGGGTTTCGCGGACAAGGTCGTCGCTAACGAACGCTTCGCCATCCCCATTCCTGAGCGATTGAACAGTGCTGAAACAGCCCCCTTGCTCTGCGGCGGCGTCACGGTCTTCACACCGCTCAAAGAGTATGCGCGTGCAGGGAGCAGAGTTGCTGTCGTCGGCATCGGCGGGCTCGGCCACCTCGCTCTCCAGTTCGCGAAAGCGATGGGCTGTCGCGTGACTGCCTTGAGCAGGACGAGAGAGAAAGAGTCTGCGGCGAGGCGTTTCGGCGCCGACGACTTTATTGTGGGGCCGCCAGGAGAGAACCGCTTCGATGTCATCCTGAACACTGCGCACACGAGCCTCACGATGGAGCCCTACCTCGCCGCCCTCAGGCCAAAAGGGGTGTTCGTGCAGCTCGGCGCGTCGTCTGTGCCGATGAGCGTTTCGGGCTTACAGCTCATCACTGGCTATAAGAAAGTCGCTGGTAGCGCTATCGGGCACCCGTGCGTACTCCGCGAGATGCTCTCATTTGCAGCGGAGAACGGCGTGCAGGCGGAAGTAGAGACTATGCCGATGAAGAACGTGAATGAAGGAGTGGCGCGTACGCGGCAGGGCCTCGCGCGTTACCGCGTCGTCCTCGAGCGCTGATGCACACGACGATACGCGTGGGAGAGCGGCTTCTCGAGCTCAGAAAGCTCGACCTCGTCCCTGGTGCTCTGCGGCCAGTCCTGCGTGATGCTGCCAAGGAAGTATTCACGCATAGCAGGCTCGCACTCGTTCACGCACACGTGATAATCGAGATACGCGACGATATTCCGAACCCGCGGGTTGAAGAACGGAGCTTGAAGAAGCACAGAGCACACATCCTTCTCCCTTCGTCCCTCTTCGCCGCCGACGAACAGCATCTCTCCCAGCAACTCAGGAACTCCTTGAACCACGAATTTGCTCACCTCTGGCACAACGACATCTCCCCCTCCCTCAAACGGGCGTTGGAGAGCGCGAGGCGCCTGAAGAAGGGCTTGGAGAAAGAGAAGTTGCGCTTCCTGCAGGCGTATCGGCAGAGCACGATGAGCCCTGAACGGGCGATGCATTTGCTCGACAAACGGAGCATCAGGTCTCTCCTCCACCGGTTCTTTATCGAATGCCATATTGAAGGTATCGCAGAGTACTGTGAGAACACCTTGCGGGGGCTTGACCTGTTCAAGAGTGATGTGCATGCAGTGCTGCGAGCGGAGGCGCGGGAGACTGCGATGACGGCAAACCTTGCACTTGCCAACGCGATCACTTTTGGTGAGATTGATGTGCGCGTGTTTAAGCGTGTCTATGATAAGGCCCCTTATGTGATTGGCCACCACATGGTCTTCACGCTATTGCTCAAAGAATACACGCTCGAGGAAGTCGTGAAGATGAACTATCACGAGTTCGTCAAAGCTTACGAACGCGTCTGCAAGCATATTGGCGAGCGCCCCCTCGTCTCGCTCACGAGTGGCAAAGGCATTCTCGACTATAAGGAAATGCTTAAGCGTTGGCGTTCAGCCTTCAGCCAGAAAAGTTGATATAGGGCGATGAGACTCTCCCCTTATGGTGCACGCGCTCGGTAAAACACTCATGGAGCTCTTCACGAGCAAGCCGTTTTACAGGAGTATCAAGGTGCGCGGTGATGAGCACCTCGGCGCCCCGAGAACGCTGTACATCTCGAATCATGCGGATATCGTGCGTGAAGCAGGGCTCATTAACTACGTCCTGCACAGGCGTGGCCTGCCACTCGCCGCCATCGTCGTCGGTGATAATCTCTACGAGAATATCTTCACCCGCTCCTTCATGAGGTTGTTCCCAACGATTCCCGTGCCACGTGGGCCAGGAAGTGGTCTCGTTGTGGGGCAACGCGTCGAGCGCGTACTCGGCGAGGGCCGAGCGGTGTGGCTCGCGCAGAACCGTGGGCGGTCGAAAGACGGACGCAATGTCACCGAGCCAGCGATTC
>RFKA01000049.1 GCA_003694385.1 Candidatus Woesearchaeota archaeon
ATTACTACGGCCGCAACGTGCATCACTACCACACGCACCCATTCCTCACGGAGCAGGCCTCACGCGCGAGCTACTTTGAGCAGCTCTTACACCTACTGGAACCCGGGAACGCGCCAGGCATCCTGTTGCCCGTGCTCGCATCCAAACTAGCAGCCTTCCATAACGCAATCCCGACGACGCTCGACCTCGATGCCTACCGACACCTGCTCGGACGTTCGACTACAGACCTTACATTCCACATCGTGAGTCCGCACGGAGTCACCGACGTGACGCTCTTTGAGAGACGAAACCGTAACCGGCAGTATAGACGGGCACGCGAAGAAATCGAGGAGCGCATCATCGGTTCCGCGCACAAGCTCCCCCCATTCAGAGAGCCGCTCACCGATTACGTAGAGAAAGCGGTGATACGTTACACCGAGAACAGTCTTGCGGGGGACATTGCCCGACTCTCTCGCGAGTACCTCCGCCTGGACTTCACTTCCCGTCGTACTCGATATCCGCCTCATCGAGGCGGCGCACAGGCTTCTCCCGCTGGCGCTCCTCTACGGCGTGCGCAACGAGGCCTGGAACCCGGCCAATGATGAAGACGCCCTTGCCCACTTCTGGCGGGAAACCCATCCCGAGCAGCGCGGCGGCAATGAACCCATCAATATTGAGGACGAGCTTCTTTCCTTTCTGCACGGCGAGCTCCCGCTCGATATCGCGCGCGAGCGTGAGGTACGGCGACTCGTAGCCAACCTCCTCTGCGATGCCGTAGAGCTGCGTGACGCGCGGATCCTCGTCTTTGTACACTTTGTGGCCGAACCCCATAATGCGGCGCTTCTCCTTGAGCGCCTCAGCAACGAAGGCTTTCGCGTCCTTCACGTCCGCGAGCTGACGCATCGCGGTCTCGATTGCGCCGCCGTGATACTCGCCGAGCGCCAAGACGCCAGCGGCGACGCTCGCGTTCAAGGCGTTCCCTGTGCTCGCGACGAAACGGCTTGTCAGCGCGGAAGCAGTACCCGTTCCGTGGTCGATGATGCTTGTGAGGATGCTCGCGAAGAGCCGCGACTCCTTCGCAGCAGGCTTGCGGCCCGAGAGGATGAGAAATACCGCATCAGTGAACGACGCCTCCGCGACGAGTGATGAGAGCTTCTCTCCACGAATGACGAGGTCGTCGTCAGTCAAGTGACTCACTGCAGTCTTGCATTTCATTCTGTGCTCCCTCCGCTACGCCCTTTGTTCTCGAGCGCTCTGCTGACGAGCCCCGGGATGTCATCATGATACCGCGCGACGAGCGCCCCCGCTTCTCTAAGCGCGGCACGTTTCTGCTCTGCAGTGCCAAAGCCGCGCTCGACAATCGCGCCGGCGTGGCCGAGCGCGAGGCCCTGAACCTGCTCGGCGAACGTTCCCGAGACGAAGGCCACGACGGGTTTCGTGAACCGCCGCTCCTTGAGCATGCGCGCAGCCTCCTCTTCGTACGCGCCACCCACCTCACCGAAGAGGACGACAGCGTCCGTTTCCTCGTCCTGCTCGAACAAGGCCATGAGGTCTGTGAACGTGCTGCCGATGATAACATCGCCCCCGATGCCAATAGCGGTGCTCTGCCCGATGCCCGCTTCGGTGAGGAGTCGGCAGGTCTCGGCGGTCATTCCTCCACTCTTGCTTATGACGCCGACGCGGCCCGGCGTGTACATGCGCTGGTCGCGCCCCCCACCAATGCTGCCGAGCTTTGCGACGCCGGGCACGATGACACCCACACTACTCGGCCCGACCACGCGCGCGCCCGTGCGGCGTGCGTACTCGACAAGCTTCGCGGCGTCAAGAATCGGGACGTTCTCAGTGACAATGACGAGCAGGGAGATGCCTGCATCCATCGCTTCGATGGCCGCATCGAGAACCATCAGTGGAGGAACAAAGAGCACACTCGTGTTCAATCCTTGCTCGTACTGCTTCGCTTCGGCGACACTGTCGAAGACGGGAAGGTCAAGGACGCGCTCGCCACCTTTCCCTGGCGTCACGCCGCAACACACCTTTGTGCCATAGGCGAGCATCTCCTTCGTCGCGCGCTGGCCCTCCTTCCCCGTCATGCCCTGGACGACGACGCGCAAGTCTTCTGAAAGGAGGATGCTCATTGTTGCTCCCTCTTCTCAATTTTCCGTGCGGTTCCCTTCACAGTCTCCCCTTTGTCGGTCTTCCCGTTGATTTTCTCCACCATGATGCGCGCCGCTTTCGTCATGGGCGTCTCCTCGCCCAGCACCGTGATATCAAACCCTTCTTTCTCTAGTTCCGCGAGCATCGCGAAGGCTTCCTTATCGCGTGGGCCTGCCCGGCGAACCACGATGGGGTATGCTGGTTTGGGTTTCGTGTTCCGTAGCCCCTCAGCGAAGCCCTTGAGTGTCTCGTAAATGTCGGTGAAGTTCGCTGTTCCTCCAACGACGAAACACCCCCGCAGCCCCGGCTTGCTCAGCGTAATCTCTGTGAGGCGCCGCACTTTCTCGCTCGAGGGGTTTCCACTGTACTCGGTGTAGTTCGCTGGCTTGCCACCCGCTTCGATGAGCGCATCCATGCACGTCAGCGAAGCACCGCCGCCACTCGCGAGCACGGCGATGTCCCCATCGAGCTCGACGAAGGTTTTCCCCGCGACACCCCGGTGGTCATGATAGTCAATCTTGCGCGCCTCGAGCGCCCGCTCACTGAGCACCGACCGGTCCTCAATATCCGTGACGTCATGGAA
>RFKA01000050.1 GCA_003694385.1 Candidatus Woesearchaeota archaeon
GTTGCTGAGTCGTCGGCTGAGGCTGCTCCTGCTGAGGAGGCACCTGCTGAGGCTCCTGTTGCTGAGGAGTCGTCTGCTGATGATTCTTCTGCTGAGGATGCTTCTGCTAAGGAGCAGGAGAATGAAGAACTCGCCGCAGCAGAAGAAGAGGCGGCCGAGGTCGCCGACGAAGAAGCGAAAGAATAAAACTTAATTTTTTTCGTTTCTCAATGTCAGCCTACGAAGAACTCGAGCGGTTACTGAAACGCATCTCAGTGCTTGGCGACGCCAACGCCCTCCTCTACTGGGACTACGAAGTCATGATGCCGCCAGGAGAGCAAGATCGCCGCACGAACGAGATGGCAGTGCTCTCAGAATTCGCCCACGAACTCTTCACGAGCGACCAGGTAGGAGCGCTCCTCGAGCGAGCAACGGCAGAAGCACTTACGCCAGAACAGCGCGATGTCGTGAAAATCACGAAACGCCGCTATGACCGCCAACGGCGCGTACCCGCGAGCCTCGTCAAGGAGATGAGTGCAACAGCGACGAGGGCTGAGCTCGCTTGGAAAAAAGCACGAGAAGAGAACGACTTTGCGAGCTTCGCGCCGCACTTGCGCCGAGTGATTGAACTCGCGAAGCGTTATGCCCAAGCGATAGACGCAACAGCGCCCATCTATCAAACACTCCTCCAGGACTATGATGAAGGAGCCACGATAGACGAGACCGCAACACTCCTCTCACATATCGCTCAAGGCATCAAAGACCTCATCAGGCCAGGACCAGATAGGCCAGGATCAGAACCCCTCCCGCCCTACGATGTTCCCGTCGAGAAACAACGACAGTTCAACGAGTGGCTCGCACGACAGATAGGCTATGACTTCACCAAAGGACGGCTCGACACAGGCGTCCACCCAATGACGATGGCCTTTGGCCGCATCACGACGCGCTACACAGACGGCTGGCTCCTCTCACTCTACTCCACCATACACGAAGCAGGCCACGCCATGTACGAGCACAACTTGGACCCTGCGTGGCACGGCACGCCACTCGGGCAGGCATCAAACCTCGCCATCCATGAGAGCCAGTCGCGACTACTTGAGAATGAATTCGGGAAGAGCGACGCATTCATCAGCTTCCTCTACCCCCGACTCAAGGAGTCCTACGCCATCCCCTTCACCGAAGAGCAAGTCCGTGCGGAACTCCGCGCCATCAGGCCGGGAACTATCCGTGTGAACGCAGATGAAGTAACCTACAACCTTCACGTCATCCTCCGCTTCGAACTCGAGCGCCGCATCTTTGCGGACCAGCTCGCCGTCGAAGAACTCCCTGCTGCGTGGAATGACCGCTTCGAAGAACTCTTTGGCTTCAGGCCACCGAACGATAAAGAAGGCGTCCTGCAAGACACGCACTGGAGCGGCGGCGCCTTTGGCTACTTCCCTACTTACGTGAAAGGCAGCGCTTTCGCAGCCCAGCAGTACGAAGCAATCAAACGAGCTATGCCGGACATCGAAGAGGACTTCTCCCGTGGTGACACGACACGACTACGCGCGTGGCTCAGGGAACACATCCACCGGCACGGCGACCTCTACCTCCTCAACGAGCTGGCTGAGAAAGCAACAGGAAAACCACTCACCGCAGACAGTTACCTCCATTATCTCCATGAACGCTATGGGTGAGGTAACTATAAAAACCAACCATTGTTGCTGCGTGCATGTTCGCGAGCCTGCTCATAACTTTTCGGGAGACGCTTGAAGTCGCACTCGTCATCGGTATCATCGTCACATATCTCTCCCGAACGGAGCGGAGGCGAGACGCGCCTCTCGTCTACTGGGGTGTCTTGAGCGGAGTCGCGGCGAGTATGCTTACGGCTTTCTTGCTCTCTTGGCTCGCAGGAGGATTCTCTGGGCGGGCAGAACAACTCTTCGAGGGCGCCACGATGCTCTTCGCGGCGGCGTTACTCACCACGCTTATTCTCTGGATGCTTCACCAGCAAGGACTTGCGCAACTGAAGAGGAAGGTGCACTGTCGACTCTCGACGGGCGCGCGACGAGGCCTCTTTCTTCTCGTCTTTGTCTCGGTGCTGCGTGAAGGAGTTGAAGTGGTCCTCTTCCTCGGGGCTGCTCATTTAGCGGGAGAGCAGACAATCATCGGAGCAGTGCTCGGGATACTCTTTGGGGCCGGAATAGCAGTCGCTGTCTCAAGGCTGGGGAAACGCGTACCCATTAAGAAGTTCTTTATCGTGACGAGCATCCTCCTCATCCTCTTCGCTGCAGGCCTCGTGGCGCAGGGAGTGCATGAACTCCAAGAGGCTGGCGCGCTCCCCGTCGTCATCGAGCACGTCTGGGACATTAACCCTCCCGCAACCCATTCTGCCCTGCACGAGAAAGGAGTGGTCGGCAGCCTTGCGAAGAGCCTGTTCGGCTATAACGGCGACCCCTCATTGCTCGAAGTACTCGCGTATCTCTCCTACCTCGCAGTGGCCACCATCTTCGCGTATCGTCTCACCCGCAAGTGATGGGCGCGTCAGCCCACCACCGTCTGCCTCGCTGCTTCTGTCTTCACTTCTTTTAGCTTTACAGCTTCAGGCTTCGTTATCTTTGAATCCTATCACCACGTTTTGCTTCATCGCCCCCAGCACGCCACAGATTTTTTATAGTATTTGTTCCTTCTCCATGACGAAAGGGGTGAGAGAATGAAACGGGCTCTTACTGTTGGTGTGTTGCTTGGGGCTTTAACGCTTCCTGGCTGTATCCTGTCGGTTCCCCGCCGGCCTCCGCGGCGCCACATGAGCTACACCGCTCTCTATCGGCCGGGTTATACTGACTACGATTTGAATGGTATTGATGACCGCATTGATAACTTCCTCGAGACGGGAGGCTGCGACTACTGGGTTGGGGGTCTACGCGACAAGAACAGAAATGGTATCGACGACCGCCTTGAATTCCCGCCCCCAATAGTCTTGAGCCCTTTCAGCGAGGGAGGCGCAGATTGTATCGATGGCATAGCAACGTGGCAGCTCCGGCCCGGCACCTGTGAGTTCCGCTACGCACCAGGCTTCCTCGACATGAACTTCAACGGCATTGACGACCGGGACGAACACCACTATAGGCCGGCGTGGCGCGCGAATGTGTGGTTTGGCTACTATCACGCTCCGTGGCGACACCACTGGCACGGTCCTTGGCGATGGCACACGCCGCCGCGCCACCTCTCACCACGACATCTCCCTCGACACGTGGTCCCGCGCAGACACTCTCCTCACCCAGATGCTCGCCGAACAAGACCGCCTGGCTACGAACGGGCACCCCCTCACCGCGTTCCTCGGGAGACACGAGAGGGTGAGAAGGCCGCTCCTCACGCAGACCGGCATCTGAAGGCACCGCGCACGCGCCCAAAGAAACATTAGGCGAAGGTATTATAGAGCCACGCGAACAACGCGCAGCCAACAGCTCCATCGGCAAAGCCCCAGAGGCCACCGATGACCGCGCCGAGCACGCTTGCATCGTACCCTCTATAGAGGGAACTGAGCACAGTGACGAGGCTTGCGCCCCAACCGAACATCGCAATGATGCCGAGGAAGCATACGCCAAGCCCCCAGAGCGTCCCGCCCGCGAGCGCGAACGCCTTGATGTCTAGTGCCATAACTCAACACCCCCTCTTCGACTATAAAAAATTACTCTTGGTGATAGAATAGGGACTCGCGATACAGGGGGAGCCGTATGCGACGAGCGTCCCCACGGGCCGCAGCACTGCGAACTCTACTTCACCAGCACTCCAACCGGGCAATGGTCAGAGCCATACACTTCAGGGAGAATAAACGCGTCAACAATGCGCTCTTTGAGCGCCTTGCTCGCGAGCACGTAATCGATGCGCCAGCCAACATTGTTCACACGCGCATTCGCGCGGTAGCTCCACCATGAATAATGCCCTCCTTCTTGTGTGAAGAGCCGGAACGTATCAATGAAGCCTGCCTTGATGAATGCGTCGAAGCCTTCGCGCTCTTCATCCGTGAACCCCGCATTACCGCGGTTCTGTTTTGGCCGCGCGAGATCAATCTCTTTATGCGCAACATTAAAGTCGCCGCAGGCGAGCACGGGCTTTCGCTTCTCAAGCCGCTTGAGGTGTCGTAAGAAGGAACGGTCCCATTGCTGGCGGTACGCCAAGCGGGACAAGTCATGCTTGACGTTTGGCGTGTAGCAGCACACGATGAAGTACTCGTCAAGCTCAAGCGTGATGACGCGCCCCTCATCATCCGCTTCTTCACCGATGCCAAACACCACTGCGCGGGGCTTCACCTTCGTGAAGACCGCCGTTCCCGAGTACCCCTTACGCTTGGCGCTGTTCCAGAACTCCTCATACTGCGGCAAGTCAATCACTGCCTGCCCCTGCATTGCTTTCGTCTCTTGCAGACAGAGGACGTCCGGGTCATGCTTCTGGATGAACGCTAAGAACCCTTTCTTCAGGACAGCACGGATGCCATTCACGTTCCACGAGATGAGCTTCATGACGCGCCGCAATAGCAATCACATTATAAAATTTCTTAACTTTCTTAAACCCAAAGGTATCCATCAGCCTATGTTCGCAATCCCAGAAGTGAAGAGTGCCGACCAGCTCCTCGATGAAGCGATTAAGCGCGGGGTGAAGCGCGTGCGCGAGCTTCGCCAGCAACTCCGTGCTGAGCGAGGCACGAAAGCGAAGGCGCTCGAGCGTGAACGCCTCGGAGCAATACAACAACAGCTCAAGAAGAGTCTGACGGCGCTCTCCGCTCGTTTCCCGAGCATTGACCAGCAGGACGAGTTCACCACGCGGCTCATTGATGAACTCATCGGCGTCGACCGCCTTCGCAAGGCGCTCGCGAGCACGTGGTGGGCGGCCGAGCAGGTAACCGCGCTCACGGCGACCTTCAAGAAGCGCATTGGCGCCACGAGGACGAAGGAAGAACTCCTCACTCTGAAGCGCGCCGCGCTCGGTCGCATCGCGAGCGTTCTCAAACAGATTGACACCCAGCTCAGTTTCCTCGATGACGCGCGGAAACTCCTCAGGGACTTCCCCGCACTCAAGAAAGACACCTTCACGGTCGCGATCGCAGGGTTCCCCAATGTGGGGAAGAGCACGTTACTCAGAAAACTCACGCAGAGCACGCCGACGGTCGCGGCCTACCCCTTCACGACGAAAAAACTCAATGTTGGCTCATTCATGCACCGACACAACCGCATCCAACTCATTGACACGCCCGGAACACTCGCTCGTGACAAGATGAACCTCATCGAGCGCAAGGCAGACCTCGCCCTGCGTTATGCGGCACACATCATCGTGTACGTCTATGACCCAACAGAGCCTTACGCGCTCGAGGAACAAGAACGGCTCGCCCGCCGCGTGAAGCGGCTCGGGAAGGATGTGTTGCTCTACATGAGCAAAGCCGACCTCATCGATGCCCAGACGCGGCGCCGCTTCGAGCAGAAGGGCTGCTGTACCGATGCGCACGAACTCAAGAAGCAGATAACTGACGCCTTCGAAGAATGGCTCTAAGCACCGATAACCTCAATTCTCGTGCCGACGGAGAGCTTATGGTTCGCGCGTTCAGCGGCGAGCCGCGCAACGCCGAGGTTCTTCTCCTCACACCCAATCTCAAGAATCGTCTGGCCCTTGCGCACTTGCGCTGCGAGACCGATGCTCTTCCCAAAACTCATCTTCATTCCCGTACTCATACGGTCGGCGCCAGCACCTGAAGCGAGCGGGTTCTCGCGGAGCACGTGGTGCGGGTATACCTTGATTTTGAAGTGGTAGCCGTTCTTGCCGAGCTTCGTCTCGAGGAGGCGGTTGCAGGTCTTGCGCGCAGACTCGAGCGCGTTATGCCGGAGCTGCACGGGCGCCTTGCTCAGGAGCCGCACCTTAACTGGCCAGTCACGCTTCGTGTCGCCCATATCATACTTCACGATGAGGTTGTTCGGGGTCGCGCGGACGAATGATTTCGCGCGGAACTTGCTCTTTCGCGTGTAGGGGCGTTCAAGGCGCCGGTAGGCGACGCCTTTACGGAGTTTTGCCATACTGCCGCGTGAACCACGGTCCGTTTATAAAGCTTGCTGTCACTTTGCCGTCGACAAGGAGGGAGGACTCCACTCGCAAGTGCCAACAAATGTTTATAAACAATCGACGGAGCATCCTCTCTTATGAATCTCTATGTGCGGCTCGGCATGTTCTTCTTCACCATAGGAGCCATCCTCACAGTCCTCGCGAGCGCCTTCCCCGCGCAAGGCATGCTCGTCTCAATCATTAACGCGACACTCGTCTTTACCGGTTTCTTCGCAGGAATCCTGAACATCACGAGCGATGAAGAACACCAGTTCCTCGTGAGCGGAGTCGTCTTCCTCGTCTCGCTCCTCGCGCTCGATACGTTCTTCGGCACGAACTTCCCACTCGTGCTCCAACGCTTCCTCCGTAACGCCGCGCTCTTCGTCGGCACAATGACGGTACTCGTCTCGATTAGGAACATCCTCGAGATGGCCTCCCAGAACTACCATGCAACGCCCCTCGAGCGCATGCGCCGGCGGACGAAAGAACTCGAAACGCTTGAGCATAGCGCTGCGCGCCGGGCTTGGAACGTCGTTATCTTCTTCGCGGTTGCTCTCACATTCATCCTCCTCCTCATGGACGCGTTCTTCTATGATGCACTCTCTCCCGCGGCACAGCAAGTAGTCACTCTGCTTGACTGGGTCGTCATCATCCTCTTCATTATAGACCTCGTTATCCTCTGGCGTGAGCACGAGCGCGTGTCCAGCTTCTTCCGTGAGTGCTGGCCAGACATTCTAGCTGCAGTCCCCGTCACGAACAGCGTCTTTGCGCTCTTTAAAGTCGTCCGCATCACTCGTGTCGCGCGCCTCATGCGTATTGCCCGCGTAGCACGCGTCCATCGGAGCGCAAAGTTCTTCAGCACTAAGAGCGGATTCCACACGTACCTCTACGCAGACAAACAAGAAGAGGACATTGCGCCGACTCCCGCACCACTCCCCGAAGCGCAAGACCTTTCAGCTGCTGAGTCATCGACGACTCCTCAGCCAGCGGAGGATGCCCTCGCAGTGAGGGGCGCTAAGACTCGAGTCCGCACCACGCACAAAGCTGCGCGAAAGAAAATTGCGCGCAAGCGTTAGAGCTCAACTTCTATCGGGACACCATACTTGTCATACGCGGCGATACTCTCTCGCGTGTATGGCTGCGCAATAATAAGGTGGAATGAGCCAAACTTGTTGAACAAACGGCGGTCAGCAGTGCTCGGCCGGTTGCTGCGTCCCGGGTGGGAATGCACGGTACCATAGACGTTCCCGAGCAAGGGGAGGTCGTGCGTTGTGAAGCTCGTTGAGCGCGTGTTCGCGTAGTACGACTTCAGGTATAAGCCGTCGATGACGAGTACGCGCTCGCCACCCTCAGCCTTGACGCCGCCCGTCAGAAAGAGAATCATCTCTCGCGGGGCCGCACTCCTCGCGAGCTCGCAGATGTCCCGCACGGTCTCGGGCTCGATGCGGATGCGGTCCCAGCGCTCAACGCCGAGGAAACGCTGAAGCCAACACCAGAGCTTGTGGAGGTTCATCGTACCTTGGCGTAGAGTGTAGCATCAACACTCCTGCCATTCTTTTGATGCGCTTTACGCATGACGCCTTCACGGTGAAAGCCAGCTTTCTCAAGGACTCGTTGCGACGCTCTATTCTTGACAAATGCAGTGGCGTATA
>RFKA01000051.1 GCA_003694385.1 Candidatus Woesearchaeota archaeon
AACGCGGAGGGCAGGAACGTAACGCTCCCTCAGAGGTCATGACGTGATGGCCCGGGCTCTGAACGTGAAACTGTCTCAGGTGCCGTTGGGTGGTTGAACAGGAGGCTCTGAGTGCTATTTTCACCGGCGTCGGCAGCATGACTGTCTCATCAGCCTTGACGAGCACCACTCGAACTGTATGAAGCGGTGCAATCATTGCCTTGCCGTCTTCAGTGTCCTCCTCGGGACGGTCTTTTTGGCAGCGAATCTGCAGCTCTTTCGCTATGACCTTTGAGAGATGGACGTGGTTCGTCTTCCCGTATGGCTCTTCGTCTGGCTCTTGATGCGTATGACCGCGTTGTTCGAGCGCCCCAAGAATAACTGGGGCTCGCCACCCTATGCCGGCTTGATACGACGCGTGTTCTGCTCGATGCCGCATTAGGCTTCGTTCCTAGCACTTTCAGTTCTGCAGGTGTAACTCCCCGGGTGCGCTGTGAAAGCCTCTTCTAATCGCCTGTTTTACTAGTCGACAGTCCCTTGTAAGGCCTCTTTACACAGTCGAACGCCAGGCAGCTGCTGAGGAGTGCGTACTGATTGCGTAGTACGGGTGCGAGCTCGCTTGTGAGCACGAGCCATTCGTGAGTTAGCACGAATCGTCTGCCCTGTAAGTATCGACCTCTCGGCACTGGTCTAATTCACATAATCGAAGTACACGACACAAGATGATGGCTGCCAACCAATCGCTGCTTCATATTGAAGAGAAAAACAAGTGGTTTAGAAGCTGGCTTCGGCGTGGTTGTTATCTCTCCAGTCCTGGAAGTACCCCACAGGGGGGAGCATGTGGTGTTTCTCCCAGTAGTCGACCCGATCCATCTTCAGCCGAATGTTCTCCATCCCTATCACCTCCTATCACTGATAGTGTTGGATAGGAGATTTAAATCCTCTGTCAAGCATCGTTCTGAGGAGTCCTCCGTAATGCTTAAGAAGGTAAGGGGTGTTTACTCCCCTGTGGCGCTGACGCATTTCTCTCCAGTGTGGTTCCGAGGCTACGACCTTGTGCTTGAGGTCAGCTTCGTTATCATCACCTTTCTCGTTGCGTTCTTCGCCGTGCAGAGCTATCGACGGACTTTGCACAAGCAGCTCTTATTCTTTAGCGTGGGCTTTCTCTTCGTCAGTGCGGCCTATATTGTTGAAGTTCTCATCAACACCTTCATCCTCCTTGGCGCGACGTGCCCTGTTGGCTGCACGCTCGAAATGGTGGAAGAACTCCTGAGCACGCAGTATTATGGTCTTCTCCTCTATGGTGCACTAATGCTTCTCGGCCTCACGATACTACTCCAGACTGCGCTGAGGTATGATAGTAGGCTCTTCGTGCTCATCGTCGCACTCACAGTACCTGCGTTCCTCTTGAGCAAAAACCCCTTCACATTGTTCAACATCTTCGCCTCGGTCATGCTCGCTATGCTCTCTTGGCATTTCATGAAGAACTACTGGGGGTGCAGGAACAGGAATGCACTCCTCGTTGGGGTGGCGTTCGTGCTCCTTCTCTTCGGGAATGTCCACTTCCTGTTCTCAATCAAGAGCTACCTCCTCTACGTGCTAGCCCATATTCTCACATTCGTTGCATACCTCCTCATTCTTGCTAATCTCTATTTCGTGACGAGACGATGAAAAAACGCGAACGCCTCGAGATCATCAGGGACATTCTCTCCGCAATCAACGAGAAAGGACCTGAGGCACTTCCCACACACATTCTCTACAAATCAAATCTTTCAAGCCAGATGCTCAAAGAGTACCTCTCCGAGCTCCAACAGAAGTCATTCATCGCTGAAATAAGAGATAAACGGGGGAAGGTGCGCTACTCGCTCACACAACGAGGCTTTGACTTCCTGAAAGACTACGAGGTCGTTCAGCGCTTCATTGACTCGTACGGACTCTAGACGACCAAGGGAGCTAATTTCACCTTGTCGCGCGGCACGAGCAGCCCTTGCTTACATTTCGGGCAGACGTCCCAGCGAGCCGCGCCACGGACGAGCGCATCGCATCGATCACATCTCATAACATAACCCCCAACGGCGAGGGGGAACGAGCGGAGATTTATATACTCTTATTGAAAAGAACCTTAAGAACTGCCTGCGCAGACGCACAGAGCAGTCCCCGTGTGTTGGGTGCAGTGAGCATAACGAGGCGTTCTGACCAAGTCCGGCTCTGTGAAGCCCTGCTCGGTGGACCCCCGCCGGCAAGACTTGCGGAACGTGAGCGCGCGCTGTCGAGCTCTGTGTCACGCCCCGCTGTCCGAGCTCTACACTCCCACTCGTTGTATCGCGGTGTGGACCGGATGGTCCGCCCAAACAATATATACTCTTCCCACGACCCTCTCTCTATGAACGGAGGGAGATCCATGAAGCGACTGATTATCATAGCAATGTTGCTCCTCACGATTGCTGCGGTGCAAGCCGCGACGCTCGAGATTGGTGAGAGCACGACAGAAGACGGTGTGACCGTCACACTCCTATCAGTAAAAGGCTGGCCTGCAGAGCCGAAAGCAATTCTGTCGGTGAATGGCAAGACAGAAGACGTCAAGGAGGGGAAGACGAAGGACTTCGAAGGCATCCTCGTGGATGTTGAGGTCATCACCGAGACAAGCGTCACGTATACGATCGACGAAGGGCATGATGAAGAGCGTGACGAAAACGATGAAGGGAGTGATGAAGGCGACAAGCCACCAGAGAATGGAACGGGCGCTGCACCCGATGCCCCTGCAGATGACGCAGATATGGAGGATTCCAACAGAACCGGTGGCAATAAAACCAACGTTAAGCCAGAGGTTCCCGATTCCGATGACAACGAGACGACGACCACGCACCCCCACGCGGAGGACAACGAGACGCTGGGTAACGTGTCGGACGTCCCCGACACAGGAAACGAGACAACCACACTCGTCGTCCATCAGGACAACAACGAGACCAGTTCGGCGCCGGACACTGGTAACACCACCAATAATCCCGCCAACGGCACGATGCCACCCGCGTTCCCAGACAACGAGACGAACGGGACTGAAGTACGGCTCCGCCTTGATAAGGGCTGGAACCTCGTCACGCTTCCCGGCCACCTGAGAAAATTCGTGGCCACGCCAGGGAAGAAAATCCTTGGATTCGTCTATATAGTTGATGATAAGGAATACCTCACGATGCGAGAAGCACGCAATCGGCTCGGCGAGGATTTCAGCGAGTACCTCGCGACACACGCATTTTGGATCTACGCCTATGAAGAACGAGACCTTGTTGCACTCGTCGAACCATTTATCATCCAAAGACTCGACGTGACTGACGGCTGGAACCTCCTCCCAATTATCGACCCGTTCGTCAACGAGAACATCATCAGCCTCGATGGGACTTGTGACCTGCGCGGCGTCTACACCTGGGACAGCGGCGCGCAGCGTTGGAGCAGCTGGTCGAGTACGCAGAACTTCCTGCGGGGCATGGTTGGCGAAGGACTCCTCATCAAAAGTGCTAATGACTGCACACTCGCTGGTGGCGAGCTCGTCCCACCGAGTTTCCTGACGAAGGGAGCAGCGAATACTGGCGCTCATGACGGTGCTGCTGACGACCAGCTGCGTATCAGATGGCAGCCCAAGCAAGACGAGGCACGTGTGAAGGGCCTGCCGGAACAGGATGATAGGAGGAGAGACCATGAGGATGACGATTAGTATACTCCTGTTCCTGCTTGTTGCTTGTACCGTATCGTCTCCTGCCACGCCTCCTGTTGCCCCGGAGCCCGCAGAAACCCCGCAAGCAGCACCTCAGCCAGCTCCTCCGGCGACGGCTGCAGAGGATATGAACATCGACGACGTCTTCGGCGAGGGTGAAGCCGTCGCCCCACCGTCTTTTGGGTAAACTTCTTATATACTCTCATCTCTCTTATATTATGAGAACCGCATTCTTGCTTGTTTTGGTTCTTCTCGCGGCGCCCGCCCTCGCTGACGACTTCCTCGACGCGGGGCTGCGACTCCAGCCACCAAGTTTGCCAGGAGAATCGACAACTGTGGCAGTGTACCTCCAAGCAACAGACACGAAAGAGCCTGTCTCTGAGAGCCATCTCGTCATCAGCCTGCTCGAGCCAATCACCTGGAGCACGCTTGCATACGTGGGTGAAGCAGGAGAATTCGCTATCGCGCTCCCCCAAACGGGCCTGCTCATCGAAATACGCGCCGACAGAGTTGATACTCCTGGAAAAGATTATTATTATCGCGGGCCGCTCTCGCCGACGCGAGCAGAACTCCACCTCCCCGTCTACCCCGTGGGGAGTGTCACTGGCGTCGTAAAAGACGCCAGTGGAGAACTCGTCTCTGGAGCATATGTCGACGTTCGCTGCGCGGGAGACTATGGTGTCGTTGAAGGGGTGAAGAGCGATGAGTTTGGCCGTTACGCATTTGAATGGTTGCCAACGGGTTCGTGCTTCATCAGCGCCTCGCACCGTGGCGCGATAGGTTATGCAGAGGTTACAGTGGAACGCGGTATGCTGAAGAACGTGCCACTCGCGCTGGACAAGCGTGTAACACGTACGAAACTCTCCTTGTGGCACATCATTATCCTCCTCATCGTCTTGCTCATTATACTCTTGGTACTTAGAAGAAAGGCGCCCGTCCATCTCTCGAGAGAAAAACCCCCTGAGCGCCTGGCGCAGCGAACCAAGGATGTGATGGAAACGCTCAAAGCGACTGAGAAAGCTGTGGTTGAGTACCTGCTCAAGCATGATGGCGCATATCAGAACAGGGTGATGCGCGCCACGAGCATCCCTAAAACAACACTCATTAGAGTAATTGACAGCCTCGAGAAGAAGCGCATCATTTACACCATACGGGAAGGGAAAATCAAACGCCTCCAGCTTACAGACTGGTTTAGAGGAAAATAGGGTCTAAGGGATGAGCATTATGGAGTGGAAGAGGCTGCGACAGTGGACGCGTGGCCGCTGGTGGTTGATTGTCGGCATGGCCCTATACCTCGTCGCCGCGCTCTCGAGCATCGTACGCTCACTGAGCAACACGGGGTTCGGCGACAATCTCTATATGGCTGTTGACTGGCTCACCGCGTGCATCATTTATTTCTTCCTCGGGGGGCTCTTTGGCTTCGGCGTCGATTGGCTCTTGTCTCGGCGGAGACCACTCTCCGTGCCGCTCTGGTTCTGGCTGACGATTGCGCTGTGGGCGGGGGGCGCACTCATCGTTGCAGTGACGAATGAGAAAGAACTCTCCACAGCGCTTATTCTTTTCTTTCCCTGGGTGTTCGGCATATTCTTCACGGGATTCGCGTTTGTTCTCCTTACGCCGAAATGGATAGAGCAGAGCTACGCAGGCAAACTCGTCTTTGACCTGCTCTATCTCGGAGTGTTCTTGTGGTGGCTGTACCTCGCGAATAACCCCCGGGCGCGCCGCTTACGACTGGTGCTGCTCTGGATACTCCTCGGGATACTCTTCCTGGGACTCACTGGTTGTGCGCATGCGCTCGCCCGCTAGTTGCTTCTCGAAGAAGGCATCCAAGCTCAACGGAGCCACCTTGAAGCATGCCAGCGCCAAGGTAGCGATGCTCAAGCCGAAATCCCGAACGCCAATCTCAGTCAATCCAATCGAGAACGTGATCATCAAGAGGTGGCCACCCAACAAGAATGCAGAGATACGAGTGAACAATCCAAGCACCAGGAATGTCCCGAACAATGTTTCGAACGCGCCATTCAACACGATGAGTGTCCGGGGCGTGAGCGGGACGAGACCCGCTTCTGCAGGGAGCCAGCCAACAAAGGCTTCTGGTCGTATGAGTTGGCTCACGCCGAAGTAGAGGAAAACACTGGCGAGGCCCACGCGGAGTATCAGCGGCGCATACGTTTCGAGCTGCTCAATGATTTTCATTATTCGACGATGATGGTGCCCGTTGGTCCACCTTTCTTGTTGTGATACGTCCAGGTTCCTGCGGTTGTAAACGTGTAGGACTTTTTCGTCCACTCATGGTCGAGTTTCATCTCGTTCGGCGGCGTCGGAGAAAACACGAGTTTAATCTCGTCACCGGGGTTCGTGTACGTGAATTCTACAGTTGTCCCTGCACTGATCGTGAGCGTGCTCGGCGTCATGACTCCTTCGCGCGTAATACTAACTGTTTCTGGGCCTGGGGGCGCGCCCCCGCCTTCTCCGACGAGGTCACCAACGTAGTAGTTGTTCAAGAGGTTTCTGGCGTTATTGCTGTGTGAACCGCTGCCGCCGCGCGTATTGAATGCTACGCTCGCTTCTTTCCCGCACTCATTTGTGATTCTCGTGACGCCTCCTGGGTGAATGGGGATGTACGCAGTGACATCGTAGACTTTCGAATCAACCACGATCCAACAATCGCTCTGTGTCGAGTGCCCGGCAACATCTGCGTAGGTATACGCCGCGCCCGTTGGTTGGTTGTTTGCGATGCTGAAGGTGATTGTTGCGCTGTTGGTCATTGTGTTGCCGTTGTTGTCTTGGCATCTGATGTATCGTGTGTAGGTGT
>RFKA01000052.1 GCA_003694385.1 Candidatus Woesearchaeota archaeon
GACGAAGAGAATGAGCGTCTTGATGAGGAACACGAGGGGGAACTCAAGCGTGACGAGGAGGCCGATGAGCATGAAGACGAGAATCTCGAGTGCGAGCGTGAGGAGGTTGCTGAAGTCCAGAAGCTCTCCCCGGTGCTTCACGTAGGTGTTCCCGAAGACGAGGCCGAGCGTCGCGACAGCAAGCACGCCATTCCCCTCAAGGCTCTCCGCGAGGACGTAGGTGAGGATGGCTGCGCCAATAATCGCGACGGGGCTGAGCGTCTCGCTGTAGTACTTCCGCATCACTCTGAACACGATGATGCCGAGGAGAACACCCGCACCCACTCCTACGACGACCTGGACGAGCACTTGCTGGAGGAACGACGAGAAGGTCGCAGCAACAGAGAGCGAGGTGACATCACGAAGGAGGTCGAAGAGGAAGAACGGGATGACGACGACAATGGGCGTGTTAAAAATGGCTTCGATGCGGAGGAAGTCGAGCGCTTTATGTTTCACGTCACCGAGGAGCACGAACGTGCTGCCCGGGTCTGTGCCCGTCATGACGACGGCAAAGATGAGCGCGTGCATGACTCCCGTGAGCGTCCAGTCAAAGAAAAGGAGGCGTGTGAGGCTCGCCACGAGCACGATGTTCACGGCCAGGTAGATGAATGTCATCTCGACCGCCTTGTTCGTATGGACATCAACGGTGTGGATGCTGAGCCGCGAGGTGCCGTCGAACACAATCATTGCGAGCGTGAGGACTGCGAGGCCAACCATGAATTGCCCGGGGAACTGGAAGACCTCGTTCCCCCCGAACGGCGAGTTCTTGATGAGGACGCCGACAAGGACGAGGAGGAGGATGTTACTCACTTTGAGGCGCTTCGCGACGGCCGTCGCGAGCACGCCAAGCATGAGCAGAATCGCGATGCCCGTTAAGTACGTGATTGCCTCGATGCCACCCACCTCTCGACGGTAAAAGCACGAGAGAGCTTTATAAAATTTTTTAAACGTTTGCGGGCTCTCACGCACGATGCGTCCCGCTCCACCCTCCGCCCCGCCTTCCGCTCCACCCTCCGCTCCACCCTCCTCGCCGTCTGCCCCCCCACGCTCCTCACGTCGAGCAAGGCAGCAGGTGAACTGCCGAGCGCGAGCGCAACGGAACCAGCAACTTCGCACTCTTCTTTCCACCGTCCTTAAGCGCATCAAGCCAGACGGCTTGCCTCCCGTCATTGAGCGCGTCCTCGCAGAGCTGAACGAGTGCCTCGCCGGCCTCGACGCGCGCGCCACGCTCGGGGGCAGCATCGCGAAGAACACGTTCCTCAAAGGAGACTATGATGTCGATATCTTTGTTCGCTTCGCGCGCGACGGAGCGCTGAGCGACACGCTCGCACGCGTTCTGCCGGATGCGCAGCGCGTCCACGGTAGCAGGGACTACTTCCGGCTCGAGCGGGACGGCATAACGTTCGAGATCGTGCCCGTGCTCGATATCTCGTCTTCGCGCGACGCGAAGAACGTCACGGACATGAGCCCGCTCCACGTTGACTACGTTGTTAAGCACCTCGCGCACAAACCCTCATTAGCTGATGAGATACGACTCGCGAAACAGTTCTGCAAGGCGGCCCGCGTCTACGGGGCAGAGAGCTACATTCGCGGCGTGAGCGGCCACGTCCTCGACCTCCTCGTCATCCACTACGGCAGCTTCCTCTCCTTCATCGAGGCCGTCGCTGCGTGGCCCGACCAAGTCGTCATTGACCCTGCGCGGCACCACGATGATGCGCGGGCAGCGATTGACGCGATGAAGCACGGCCCGCTCATCCTTGTTGACCCAATCCAGCCTGAGCGGAACGCCGCAGCAGCACTCTCTCGGGAGCAGTTCGACCGTCTCCGGAAAGCAGCCCAACGCTTCCTCGCGAAACCAACGCCCAGAGCATTCACGCGAATCCACCTCACGCCCGCGCTCCTCAAAGCGCGTTTCGCCCGCCAGGACCACACCGTCTTCGTACTCGCCCTCGAGCCGCGCAAAGAAAAGGATGACGTTGCCGCAACAAAGCTCCTGAAGGCCTTCACCTTCATCTGCACACAAATCAAGCATCACGGCTTCACAATCACGCGCAGCGGCTGGGACTATGACGCGGGTCGTGCTCTCGCATGGATTGTCGTGCCCACGCAACAACTCTCTGCGACTGTTGAGTGGCAGGGGCCACCCGTTACTGCGCGGAGAGACGCACAGCGCTTTGCTAAGAAGCACGCTCGTGTCGTGGAGCGCGACGGACGCCTCTACGCGCGTGTGCGTCGAGAGTACCGGCGTATTCGCCCCCTCCTGAAGGCGCTCTTCTCCGCCCCCCAAGTCACGAGCCGTGCGCGGCGTGTCACGCTCGTGTAAGCCGCCACACGCAGGAACTCAGTGTCCAAGAGTCTCGCTGTCATTCTTGCTTCCTTCTCATGGCTTACTCTCATAGCTTACTACAACTTACTACTTGGCTTAGGCTCCTAGGGGTTCCACCCATAAAGTATATAAGGAGCATACAGACCTCAACGCCGATGGCAACGAGGCGCGAGCGACGCTCGAAGCTGAAGCGAAAACGCAAACTGTACCTCAAGGAGAAAGAGGTACCAATAGCGCCGGAGCCCCGCAAGGGCTTCTTGAAGTTCTATCATGACCGGTACCGGCTTCTCCTCTTCATCCCCTTCCTCATCCTCCTCCTCGCGCTGGCGCAGATCGGCGTCCAATACGCGACGACGGGCGACTTCCTCAATAAGGGAGTCTCATTGAAAGGAGGGCTCACCCTCACCGTCCCCATCGACGCCCCTGTTGACGTGCATGCGACAGAGCGCTTCCTCCAGAACAGGTTCCCAAGCAATGACCTCCGCCTCAGGGCTATCAGTGAGTTCGGACGGCAAGTAGCACTCATTATCGAAGCGAGCAGTGATGTCGAGAGTGACGACGCGATACGGGCGCTCGAACAGGGCGTTATCGCCGCCCTTCGTGAACGCGTTGCCTTCGATGACTATAGTGTTGAAGTCATCGGCCCAAGCCTCGGCGCGAGTTTTTTCAGCCAGACGCTCAAAGCAGTCTTCATCGCGTTCCTCCTCATGGGCTTAGTCGTGTTCCTCTACTTCGGAGAGAACTTCAAAGCGAAGATGGCAGCAACGGTGCTCACCCTCATCGCGTCGTTCTCCATTTTTGGCGCACACACCTTTGCTGCGTTCCTCGCCCTCGGGGTCCTCGCCGTCATCCTCGCACTTCTCTATGTCTTCTTCAGCCCGCCAAGCGCAGCGGTCATCCTCGCGGCAATGAGCGACATCATCGTAACGCTCGCCATCGTTAATCTCCTCGGCATCCGCATCGGCACCGCGGGCATCGCCGCATTCCTCATGCTCATCGGCTACAGCGTCGACACGGACATCCTCCTCAGCGTGCGCGTCTTGAAGCGTACGGGCGGGGGTGTCTTTTCCCGTATTGTCTCGGCGATGAAGACGGGCGTGACGATGAGCGTCACGAGCATAAGCGCCGCGCTCGTCGGCTTCCTCGTCAGCCAGAGTGAAACGATACGACAGATTATGCTCATCGTGCTCATCGGCCTCATCGTCGACCTCATCTTCACGTGGCTGCAGAACGCGGGCATCATTAGGCTCTGGGCAGAGCGGAGGCACCTCGAATGAGCTTCCTCCGCAACCCACGCATCATTATTCTCCTCGTCGCAGTCGCGATAGCACTCTATGCAATCTTCCTCTCGCCTGCGCCCTTCCAGCATATCTCCTGGGAATCGGGAGCAGCGATCAGGAGCGTCGCGCATGACAGTGCTGCTGCAGCGGCCGGCATTCAGTCCCCCAATCCGCGCGACAAGCCCCTCACGCGAGAACGCGTCATCATGGTGAACGGGGAGCGCGTAACGAGTGCTGATGAGTACCACCAGCGCATCGCCGAGATTATGCAACAAGGAGTAGGCACTGAGTTCACGCTCCGCACAGACCGCAACCTCTACTTCCTCACACTCGAGGGAGAGTATGAGACTGTTGTGCTCCCCGAGCTCGAGCGCGTGAACGTCACCGAGGAAGTGGAGCGAGAAGTGAACGGGACGACGGTGAAAGAGAACATCACGCGTGTTGTCGAGCAGAACAAGACGACGCAGCGGCTCATCGGTGTTGAGGACGTCGGGCTCACCGTCTATGATGCGCCGCGGAATAATATCCGCAAAGGCCTTGACCTCTCCGGGGGGACGAGAGTTATTCTCAAGCCACGGGAACCGGTTGATGAGGAAGGCCTCAAGATTATCATGGAGAACATTGATCGTCGCTTGAACGTGTATGGCTTGAGCGACCTCACGATTCGCCACGCCAACGACCTCTCAGGTGATGATTTCATCGTTATCGAGATCGCAGGGGCGAACCAGGATGAAGTGCGCGACCTCATCAGTTCTGAAGGGCGCTTTGAAGGGAAGATTGCGAACCAGACAGTCTTCACGGGAGAGGAGCGCGACATCAGGCACGTGTGCCGGAGTAGCACAGGCTCGTGCCTCGTGCGCGTAACGTGCAACCCCTCGGAGGGGAGCTGGGTCTGTAACTTTGAGTTTGGCATCACGCTGAGCGATGAAGCCGCTGACCGTCAAGCGGCAGTCACGAAGACCCTCACAACTGATGTGGAGTCTGGCGGAGCCTACCTCAATAAGCCCCTCGACCTCTACCTTGACGGCGAACTCGTGAGCTCTCTCCGCATCGCCGCTGACCTGAAAGGGCGCGCCATTAATGACATCCTCATCAGTGGCGGAAAGACGGGGGAGACGCGCGCTCAGGCACAGGAGAATGCAGAGAATGAGATGCGCCGCCTCCAAGCAGTCATGTCTACTGGGAGCCTCCCTGTCAAGCTCGACATCGTTAAGGCAGACTCTATCAGCCCCGTCCTTGGCAGCAGTTTCGTCAAGAATGCCTTCCTCGTCGGCCTCATCTCAATACTCGTCGTTACGGCAATCGTCATGCTGCGGTACAAGCGCTGGCTCATTAGCATCCCCATCATTGTGACGATGGGCTCAGAGCTCCTCCTCATCCTTGGCTTCGCAGCAATTGCTGGCTGGCAACTCGACCTCGCTGCCATCGCGGCAATCATCATCGCAGTCGGTACTGGCGTTGACGACCAGATCGTGATTGCTGATGAAGCGCTCCAGGGTGATACACAGCGAAAGCTTTCTTGGAAAGACCGCTTCAAAAATGCCTTCTTTATCATCACCGCTGCGTACATCACGACTGTCGCGGCAATGCTGCCGCTTCTCAAAGCTGGCGCGGGCATCCTCCTCGCGTTTGGGCTCACGACGATTGTTGGGGTGAGCGTTGGTGTTTTCATTACGCGACCAGCGTTCGCAGCCCTCGTTGAGCTCCTCGTCAAAGAATAGGGGGTTTTGGTGCTATGATGAAAAATGACACGCTCATTGACCGGCTCATTCTCGCTGTCGCGGCTGATTATCTCCGGCGCGACACGAGGGTTTCCGCAACTATTATCCTCGGAGAACTCCGCGGGCATCGTGCACGAAGCGACATCACCTATGCGGGAGGCCTGCTCCGTGCGTACGGTGTTCCTTCAGTGACGGAGGTGGCGCGCTCGCTCGATACTTTCGCCGAGCAGTTTGGTTTCCTCGAGAAGACTGGTGATGAGTACCAGTTCACGCCTCTTGGTCGCTATGTGACGAGTATTGACGGTCCGTACAGGATTCCCTTCCGAAGAATCGTTCCCGAGCCAGACATAACGTTTAAAAAACTCCTTCCTCTCTCAGTGGATCCTGGGCCCGTAGTCTAGTGGCTATGACGTCGCCTCGACACGGCGAAGGTCCCCGGTTCGAGTCCGGGCGGGCCCATCACGCGTGGCCCACTATTAGTGCTCTCTCTGATGCGCATTTGTGGGTGCGGTTGACTTCTGTTCGCGTCATTCGTTCGCGTCATTCACAAGCCTTTCGTTTTTCTCTTCCTTGTTCCTTTCTCTTCCTTGTTCTTTTTTTCTTTCTCTCTTTCTTGTCCCTTTTTCTTTCTCTTCACTCGCTCTTTTTTTCTCTCTTGTTCACTTTCCCAATGAGTGATTCGGCGCGGAGCAGTGGTGCGACACACCAGCAGCAAACCTATTGGTTAACCAATATTAGCGCCAGGTGACGCGCACGTCATCAGTACGCTCGTAGGGGTGTGTCGCGAGCGTTCTCGGGTCGTCACTCACCCCCCCTTTTGTGTGCATGAGCCAACCTGTCCACGCAATCATTGCCGCGTTGTCAAGGAGAAGGTTGTTCGGCGGGATGAAACACCGCGCATTCCGGTCTTCACACATTATCTGCGCCATTGCCTGCAGCCGCTTGTTGCACGCCACGCCGCCGCCGAGGACGAGCTCGTCCTTGTCGCAGTGCGCCATCGCCCGCTCGGCCACCTCGACGAGCATCGCGAATACCGTCTCCTGCACAGAGAAACAGATATCTTCTCTGCTATACCGGCCGAGCACTTTCCGCTCGAGGTAAGTAAGGATGCCACTGAACGCAACATCCATTCCCTTCACGCTATACGGGAGCGTGATAAGCTGCGCACCCTTCTCAGCGAAAGTCTCAATGATGGGGCCGCCCGGGAAGCCAATGCCGAGCTTGCGCGCAAAGGTGTCAAGGAAGTTCCCAATGCCAATGTCGAGCGTCTCGCCGAAGATGCGGTACTTTCCGCCGTCGTAGGCGATGACCTGCGTGTTCGCGCCACTGCAGTAGAGCAGCACAGGGTCTCGCGCTGACGTGATGAGGCTTGCGACTTCGAGATGGGCGATGCAGTGATTGACGCCGACGATTGGCTTTTTATGCAGGAGGGCGAGGCTGCGCGCGAAGATGACGCCGGCTTTGAGTGCGTGGCCGAGCCCCGGGGCATTGCTCACTGCAATGAGCGCGATGTCCTGCATCGTCACGCGCGCTTCGGCAAGCGCCTTTGTGAGCACTGCTGCGCACACCGCTTCGTGGTGCTCCGCGAGCTTGACGGGGATGAGCCCTCCTTGCTTCGTCTTGTACATATCGCGGACGTTCGCGAGGATGCGCTTCTTTGTCCCGGACACTGCGAGGACGGCCGCGCCGAACGTGTGCGCTGTCGCCTCGATACCGAGGATGTACATGTGTTGGGGGAGAACAGGGGGCTTAAAAAGCGTTCTGCTCGAGCGCTCTCACTGACGATAGCAGGAGGGTCGCCGCGGCTGGTGAGAGGAGGCCCTCCTCGACGAGCCTGTGCACGATTTCTTCGAGGGGGCGGCCGGCGCCACTCACGCCAGAAAGCACATCGAGCGCCGCGTGGCGGAGAGCTGCCGCAGTCTCTGTGTCGCACTGGGCTGCGAGCTCATGAATGTCAATGAGCACGTCACACGCGCTGTTCCTCAAGCACATCTCTTCTTTATGTGCATAGTTCTTTTTTTGTGCGTATGCCGCCTCTTTCAGTAAGCTTACCGGGAAAGCATAAAAACCCTCCGTGCATTGTCCTCGTGTGGACCCTTTACTCGCAGCACTCAGAGAACTCCATATTCGCGGCACGAAGGGAGAAGAGCTCGCCTTCGAAGAACTCAAGCAGCAGACGGTGCGCGAGCTTAAGGAGAACGAGCGGCGCGTGCTCGAACATCTCGTGCGCCACCATCCCCCAACGTGGAAGCACTCCTTCATGGTCATGCATGACGCCGTGTGGCTTGCCGAGCGGCTCGGACTCTCTGCGGATGATGTGCAGGCCATCAGGCTCGCCGCTCTCTGTCATGACGTCGGCAAGCTCGACATCCACCCTTTGCTCCTCGACTTACCAAGAAGCGACCACATCGCCATCTGCAAGAAGAAGCACGGGCGCGTCCTGCCAGGGAAACTCACAAAACAGTTCACTCTCTATGACATGATCCTCTACCTTGCAGCGCAGGCGCCAAACCAACAGGCGGCGCGGAAGCTCATCAGGAATTTTGAGCAATGGCTTCGCGAGCGCAAGCTTGACGACTTTCTGCACCGCTCCGCCTATGAGTACCTCGTCCACCACCAAGAGGCATCAGCGCGCATCCTGCGCGAGTACGGTATTGATGGTCGGATTATCCGTTATGCGGCGACCCACCATCCCGAGTACCTTGACGCCGCCAAGCGAAAAGCTGCGCCCCGCTATGCCCAGCTCATCACCATCGCCGACAAATTCAACGCGATGATACAGAGTGAGGGGGTGCGCCCCTACGCGAACCGCCTCCTCCGCGTGGAGGCCCTGACAATCATCCTTCATGAGCTCAAACAAGATTTTCACGCAGGAGTGTTTCACTCGTTCGCTCGCCGAGCGCTCGCGGAGCTCGCAGCACGTCATCTCCCCTCGGGCATTGTGGAGGAACTCGTGCCGCGTGTCGAGCGGAGCATAGGCTTGCTGCGGCGCGCCCTGAAGACCCAATCGTTCAGCCCTGACGCGCAGGCTGTGCGCGAGGCGCAGCGACTCGCTGCAGCAATCGTCGCGGTTCTCACGCTGTGCGATGAGCTGCACGTCACTCTTGAGCACCATCTTTTGCGCACGCTCGATGAATACGAAGAGGAACTCCTGCGCCTCAGTGGCACGGTTTTTCACGGAATCGGGACGTCTGTGGCGTGAAATTCCTCTTTTTCGAGCATAACTATTTATAGAAGTGGTTCTTTGAAAGTAGATAAGTCCTCATTGGAGAAGGGTGACAGCGAAGGGGTTTGTGCTGTCGGGGGTGGAAGCATGCTCTATATTGCGCAAGAGAGACGAACAATTCTCGACCCTCCCGTGCGGGCGCTTGCCGAGACAATTAATCCTGAATCACGGGTTGCGGAACTCACCTACGTATTCACGCGTCTCTGTGAGCTCTCTCGTTCAGGAGCAACGCTCCCCACGGACCAGTGTGGCTCGCCTCGCGAAGAACAGTTGCGCACAAAAATCAATAGTGTTGCGAGGAGAATCAGCAAGCGAAAACGGGCGGGGGAGCTCGGCTATGTCTTCACCAACCTCCTCTTGCTCACGTTGCCAAAAGATGATGGCCGTTACCATGCGCAGAACACAGGCATTATCAGTATGGCTCTGCAGCAAGTCGCGCCGCGAAGCGGGGGCCTAGAGCAACTCATCGGGCAAGCCACCCCTTTGAGTGAAGAACACGGTGCCTTGATGAACACCTTGCTCCAGTACCACCAGCGCGTCCTTGGGGAGGAGGAGAGTTGGAAGCGGCTCATGAGTGGCGACCTCGCAGTGTACGCGCAACAGAAGAAAAAGACGCTCTACCTGTCTCACCCGACGAAGGAACGGTTCAAGGTGCGCGAGGAGATTCAGCCGCAGATAGAGGAGTTGGGCTTCCGCGTCATCAATCCTTTTCTGCTCGGCGGACGCGAGCACATCCTCTTTGACAAGGAGCTCATGGGGCGCATGTCAGAACTCTTTCGGCGAGAAGCTGAGCAAGCAGACCCTGAAGAGATGGTGGTTATGGAACTCGGGGCGATCAGGAAGGCTGACGGCGTCTTCGCTTACGTCCCCTATGAAACCACGGGCACGCAGATTGAAATATGGTACAATTCTGTTGACCTGCAACGAGGGAAGCCCGCGACATTCGTTCTCGTTGATACAACGAAAGAAAATGAGCACTTCCTCAGGCACCCTTGGCTCTTGACCTCTTGTGATCCTTCGAGTGATTTTGAGGAGCTCAAAGAACGGCTCTTACGCTGGAAAGAGAGTGCCCCTTCTGATGGCGACGCCAGTGAGGCTGAGAAACACATTACTGCAGCGAGTGACCTCGAGGAGTTCATGCGTTTCGCGAGGGCCCATGAAGAAGAAACAACTGTCAATAGCGAGGAGTGAGCGCGTGCACGGTTGTGTTCTTCTGTGTGGGTAATTCTTTTAAACAAATCATCATTACCCCACTTTACGATGGTAACAAAGAAGGCTCCTTCTTTTTCGAAAGCCGCTCTCGCGGCAGCACTCACACTGGCAACCGCTGGGGTGGCATCAGCAGGAATTGATGAGGTCAAACTCACGACGACGGACGCGAGTGGCCGCGCCACAACCTACGCCGGCGTTGAGGGGGAACTCCACGTTGATGCGCGGGCTGTTGACCTCAAAGACAAGCCCTTCACTGAGCCAATCCCCATCACAGAGCAGGGTTGCCTCACCGTGGCCGTCAAAGGAGACGTGCCGACTGGTGAGCGCATTGATTACCGGCTCATCGACCCAAACGAGCCCGTGACGCAACCACTTGAGCAGCTCTTTCACGATGAAGACGACATTCCCATCCCTCCGCTCTCCCAGCCAGCTTTCGCGACAGGGAAGAAGCTCTGCCTTACAGACATCATAGATGAGGAGGGAACGCAACGCTTCACTGCAGGAGATGTCTTCCTCGTCAGCGTACGGCAGGAAAGCATACCTTCTGCAGGGAGGCCGAGCAGGATCTCGGCGAGCGCCGAGTACCTCGTGCGCGTCAACCCGGAGCCGCAAACACCCAACACGCCCCGAGAGCCTGTCCAAGAGAGACCTGCTCAACGGCCAAAACTCCCGAGCAGTTATCGCCAGGAAAAGGGGGTGGGGCGCGGGCAACACCGTGACGCCCTCAAGACCGTCTCGCTTGCCGTCGGCCGGGAAGCACGCACGGAATCGTGGGTCGACGAGTGCACCGGTCCTCATGAGCGGGACGGGAATGGCGGGGCGTGGATTGTCGGCTTCGAGTACCTCGGCGACCGTATTCAACTCGACGCGTCGTATCGCTCGCTCAGGACTACTTTCGCCCCTGAATGGGTTGCGGCGGATGGCGCGCCCGTCCCTCCTGTTGTTGTCACCGGGTCGCGTTCGCAGCTCGTCGTGAAAGGGGATTATCGTCTCTGGGACGGAACGTTCTCGCTCGGCATCCCCTTCGGTGGTGCCTACGTGAAGAGCACGCTCATCGTCGATGACCCCTTCTTCGGCTACGGCCCTGATGAGGTTGAGGTTGGGAGCGGCCCAAGCCTCTATGCGGGCGCGGAGCTCATTATTGCGCCACGAGGAACATTCAATGGTCCGAGTGTGCGCCTCGGCTACATTGGCCGTGGCGAGCAGATGAGCACGAAGTTCGGCGACGCGTGGAGCGTGCTCGGCGCTGATAATGAGACGACGCTCCAGCATGGGCCACTCGTCGGCATCCACGTGCCCTTCGGCAAGCACCGCGTCGACCTCACCTACGAACGACTCGTGGGTGATGCGGAGGGTGAGGAGCACTTCATCGAGGCCCGTGCGCGCTTCGGCATCTTTGAAGGCCGAAGGGGGCTCTTCCAGCTCGGCGGACGCGCGATCCATTGGGACCGTTCGCTGCGCGCAGCGAGCTGGGAGTCAGACAGCAACACGGTTTTTATCGAGGGCAGTTACTCCTGGTGACGCTTCAGAGTCCTGCGCGGGGCGTGAAGTACTGTGTTCCTTTGCACTCGAAGAGGTCGCAGGCGACGCCTACGCCGGTCGCGCTGTATGTGCCCAGCATGGTTGTATAGTGTGGCTTGCTCTCGCGCCAGAGCTCAACCATGCACTTGGCTATCTGGCGGTTCGTTAGTGTCAAGCCGCAGATTGAGGAGAACCCCACAGGCGTCTCGACGATATTCTCTGCAATGTAGAATCCGTAACGCTCAATGACGCTGTCGATTGGTTGCCGTCGGAATGCTTCGTCTTCAGTGAGTTGCCTGTTGTGCCAGAAGAACTGATAGGTGAGCATGCGCTTACTGTACGTTTCGGCGACGTGGCCGAGCACAGAATCAAAGACGAGGGGGTTCAACGCGTGCCTGTCGCGCTCCTCATTCACGAGCCGGGCAACTTCTCCCTCAATGACTGTCTCATCGCGTAGCAAGGTGGGGAAGAGCAACGCTGCTGAGAGCAGGAGCGCGCCCGCGAGGACGGAGAAAACCCATGTCATACTGTCGAGAGCGCGCCGCACAATATAAGTCTTACGCGCAAGACTCTCCGTGTAGAGCTTTGTCCAAGGCCTTTCGTGCGTAAGACCTTTGTTGAATCCTTTCACCCGTGAACTCCCTCGTAGCAGGGATTTTGTGCTGGTGGTATCAGTGGTGTGGTAGACTGGTGGTGTTGGGCAGAGTGTATTGGGCAGAGTGTGTTGCGCCGGGGCGGATAGCCTCTACTCTTTTACGTGCCACCCGCGCCCCATTAAGTGGACAGTGAGCGAGAAGCACGCCGCTGCGAGCACGCCTAGCACGAGCGCCCCGAGCCACAGTGGCGCGTCATTACTGCCGAGGATGCCGTAGCGGAAGCCATCGACGAGATAGAAAACCGGGTTGAAGAGGGTGAGGAATTGCACCGTTGGTGGGAGCACGCTGATGCTGTAGAACACGCCGCCGAGCATTGAGAGGGGGGTGAGGACGAAGGTATTGATGACGCCGAGGTGGTCGAACTGCTCGGCCCAGAGCGCGATGATGATGCCGAGGCTGCCAAAGATGATGCAGGCGAGGAGGAAGTACGCGAGTACGGCGCCGATGCTATGGATTTGTGGCGTGACGAAGAATGCTGTCGCGATGAGGATGCTGCCCGCGGTGATGCCGCCACGGACGATACCCCCTGCGAGGATGCCGAGCACGAGTTCGCGGTAGCTGAGCGGCATCGTGAGAACGTGTTCGAGGTAGCGCGAATACTTCGCGATGAACACGCTGAACGCGCTGTTCTGGTACGCATTGTTCACGACGCTCATCATGACGAGTCCCGGCACGAGGAACGCGAGGTACTCTGTGCTTTGCCCGCGCGCTTTCCCGATAACAAAGTGGAAGATGGCGAGGTAGAGGAGGCTGGAAATGACGGGGGGGAAGAGCGCTTGGTTCGCCACCTTGAGGATGCGTGTGACTTCGCGGTGAATCACTGTTGAGAGGCCGACCCAATTCATGATTTCCCCTCTGGATGCGCCGTTCCTTCTGTCGTCATGCGGACGAAGATGTTCTCGAGTGATTCTCGCTGCATATCGATCTCTTCGATGGGGGTGCTCTTCTCGACGCGGAGGATGAGCGCCTTTGCCTTCTGCTTCATGCCTTTGCCTGTGAAGCGTGTGCGTTTCCCTTCGACTTCGATGTACGCATCAACTCCGTCGAGGATTCGCTTGGGGATGGGCTTCGCCGTGTGGAGCACGAGCGTCTCGTTCCCAAGTTCTTCCATGATGCGCTCTTTCTCGTCGAACGCAATGAGCTTTCCTTTGTTGATAATGCCTACTTTGTTGCAGAGCATCTCTACCTCTTCGATGTAGTGCGTTGTGAGGATAATCGTTGTCCCTGCTTTATTGATGCGTGAGAGTTCAGTCCAGAGTTCTCGCCGGAGCTCGACGTCGAGGCCCGCCGTTGGCTCATCGAGGATGAGGATGTCGGGTTCGTGGATGAGTGCTCGGGCAATGATTGCGCGGCGCTTCATTCCCCCGCTGAGGTTCTCTGTTCTCTTTGTGCGTTTGTCGGTGAGCTTGAATCTCTTGAGGAGCTGCGTGATGCGCCGCTGAGCTTCGCGTCGGGGGATGCCGTAGTACCCGGCAGTGTAGCTCAGCTCTTCTTCAACGGTGAGGAAGCGGTCGAAGTTGAACTCTTGGGGGCTAAGGCCGATGCGTCGGCGGGCTTCGCGGTAGTCTGTGATGACGTCGTGACCGAAGACCTTGATTGTCCCCGTGAAGTTGAGGAGGCCGACGATGCTCTTGATTGTTGTCGTCTTGCCCGCGCCGTTTGGGCCGATGAAGCCGAAGAAATCTCCTTTGTCTATGGTGAAACTCACACCCTTCACTGCTTCGACGTCACCGTAGCGTTTGCGCAAGTTATTGATTGCTAATGCGGGCGGCGTTGTGGTCATGGTTCTCGCGGCTCGGTCCTATTTTTAAACTTGCTGTATGCTGCTTGGCAAAACTGTTCCTCTCCACCAAACATTTAAAAACCAATTCTTGTTCGCTTTTTTCGGGGTTGTGTATGAAGGGTGTTTTACTCTGTGTGTTCGTCGTGCTCCTCTTTGCAGTCCCCCTTGTTGGCCTTCTGAGTGAGCCGTCCGTCCGTATCGCTTATTCAGGCTCCGCTGAACTCGCTGCTAGTCCGCCTGCTTATCTCGAGAGCATTATTCATCAGGCGAAGCTTCAACTCATACAGGAGCGCATGGACGAGCTCGCCTCCTTTATTCCTGCGTTCAGTTCGGTGGGTGCATAGGTGGTGGGAGTCGGGCTTCCTGCTCGTGAATTCCTTTGTCTACCAAAAAATTTGTTTATAAATATTAATTTGTTTATAAATATTTTATAAATTTCTTATAAATCTTTCATAAATTCTTCGTAAGAC
>RFKA01000053.1 GCA_003694385.1 Candidatus Woesearchaeota archaeon
AGGAGGCCATGACCAACGAAAGCTTTAAATACGCTCCCCGGAGAGGTTGAGCAGCGACGACAATGGTACAAGCAGTGCTCGAGCGACGACAAGAGACGAACAAGCAAATCTTTGACATCCTCTTCAATACGGACGAAGTAAGCTGGAAGCAGATTATCTTCGGGCTCATCGACCAGGAGCAGATGGACCCCTGGGATATTGATATCTCACTCATGGCGCAGAAATTCCTTCAGATGCTCAAGCAACTCAAGGAGATGGATTTCCGCATCACGGGTAAGATTGTCCTCGCGAGCGCCATCCTCTTGAAGATGAAGAGCAAGAAGCTCGTCGATGAAGAGATCGCTGCGCTCGACCAGCTCATCAACAGCGCCGACGAACCCGTCGACCTCGGACTCTTCGAAGACTTCCCCATTGACGGCCTCACAGAGTTCCAAAGCGGGAGCAAAGGCGACAAGCCAACACTCGTTCCGCGCACACCCCAGCCGCGGAAACGGAAAGTGAGCGTGTACGACCTCGTCGAGGCCCTCGAGAAGGCACTTGAGGTCGACGCGAAGCGCATCCGGCGGCCCGCGAAGATGCTCACGCAAGCAACGGTGCCGGACAATCCCCTCGATCTCGCAGCAATCCTCCAGGACATCTACACGAAAGTGAACAAGCACTACAAGAAGAAGGCGGCCCCGGTTCTCACGTTCGACGCGTTGTGCCCGAGTGATGCGCGGGAAGACAAAGTGCTCACATTCATCCCCCTCCTCCACCTCGACTTTCAGCGGAAGATTGACGTCGCGCAAGAACAGCACTTCGGCGTCATCAATGTGCACCTCCTCAAGGCTGACGCGAGCTTCACGCAAGCAGAGCTTGAAGCGCAGTAAATATAAACGCGGCGCCCACCCTCATTGCAGGTGATATGATGGGCATCCCAATCAACATCGATCTCGAGAAAATCTATACGACGCTGCGAGAACGCGTAAACCCCACACTCCCCGGTGAAGAGTTGAGCGTCTCGCTCGAAGCAACCGTGGTTTCAGTTGAATGCTCATCACTTGCCTACAGACGTTCGAACGGAGTTATTGGACCTGGATCCCACAGCACAGCATCAGGCAGAGACTATATCTCAACCATAACCATCAACATAGACGGCCCAGTCAAACGGCTCGAGTTCGGCGGCTGGCCGCCGCTGGAGAAGGGCGACAAGATACGAGCGTACGTGATTGCTGGCGATGAGGTGAGGGATCCGCTCAAGAGGTCGAGCGTCACACGCTACACGCCCAGGGAACTCCGGGAGAAAGAAAAGCCATTCAAGCTCGAGAAGCTCCGTGACGGAGAGGTCGTCGCGACCTACAGAGCATAGAGTAATGCGACGGAGCCGTCAAAACTTACGAGGCGTGCACCCTCTCCAGTAGCGACGAATCTTTTTATACTCTCTCATCGGGAAGAAAGGCCGTGGTCGTCAGCACGCTCGTCGGGGCTCTAGAGTTTTCCAAGGTGCTCATCGCATTCTTCATCGCGATGTACGCCTACTACTTTCTCAGGGAGAGCCAGCACATTGAGGAGCGGCGGCCATGGGAGTTCCTCTTCATCGCGTCCATAATGCTCTTCCTCAGCCAGCTCTTAGCGAACCTCCAATTCCTGGCTCCTACATTGAGCGGCTCGGGCGTCGAGGACGTCCGGCGCTTCCTCGAGTTCCTCTTCTATGGGTTCTTCCTCTTCGGCTTCATCTATCAGCACAACCTCATCCACAAACAGCACTTACTCGTCATCACGAGCGCCCCGCGGAAGAGTTGGTTTGACAAGCTCATGTTCGGGAAAGACCTCGAGCCGCGCGACAGGCCGCGCGACGACCGCACGAGAAAGAGCAAAGAAATTGATGAGGAGCTCGAGGAGCTCGAAAAAGAGAACGACGAGCTCCCCACGAGCACAGAGCTCCAGTTCAAGGACGACCCCGCTGAAGAGGAAAAGCTCCGCACACCAGTAGTTGAAGAAGAGCCTGCTCAAGCCCCCGTCCCGCCAGCGCCATCGCTCACCCCTGAACAGCAGCGGCTCAAGAAGCTCGCCCAGGGCATCATCGACGAGACAGAAGCACTCCTCCTTAACCACGTCGAGCGCATACCGCCTGAGAAGCACGACCTCATTCGCGCCCAGCTCAGCGAGCTCAAAACCGCGCTGCTCAGCGACCCGTTCGATGAAGGCGCGGTCAAGGCGGCGCTGAAGGCCCTCACGGCTTCGAACTAACTTTTTAAAGAGCCCTCGGTTCTCGGCGAGCAATGACGCTTAAGACGGGATTTCACGGCAACCCTCATGTCGGGCTCTACGGCTTCGCCTTCGGCACGAAGTGCGTGATTGGTGAGCGGCTCAGCCCTGCACTCACGCAAGCAGTGACGGAAGCGCTCCAGTGCACGCTCATTGAGAGCACAGTCGCGGGCACCCCCATGCCTGGCGTCTTCCTCTGCGGGAACGCACGCGCGGTCCTCGTGCCGAATATCGCGTTCGAACAGGAAGTTGCTGTGTTGCGGGCGGCGGGGTTCCCCGTGAAGCGCTTCACGACAATGCATACCTGCCTCGGCAATAACATCATCGCGAATGAACACGGAGCCCTCGTCAGTCCCTTCTTCAGCGATGAAGAGCTCGCAGAGATTGCCTCACTCCTCAAGGTTCCTGTGAAGCGCATCGAGATCGCGGGGACGCAAACGCCGGGCGCCTGCATCGTCCTTCATGGAGACGCAGGGGTCATTCACCGCGACGCTGCCCAGCATGAGATAGACATGGTGAAGAGCACGCTCAAGCTCTCCTCGCTTGAACGCGCGAGCGTGAACCTCGGCAGCCCCTACCTCCATGCAGGCATCCTGAACAGCGAGGGGGGCCTCGTCGTCGGCGACCTCAGCGGCGGCCCCGAGATTGTCCACCTCGAGAACGCGCTCAACTACGTACCAGAAGGTAACGCTAATGGATAACGAGCAGGAACGCTACATCGAGTACCGGACACTCACTGAGCAGCTCAAGAAGATTCGCGAATACCAGCAGCAGACGCAGGAGAACATCGTCGAGCTCGGCAAGCTCAAAGAGAGCTTCGACCGCTTCAGGGAGCTCAAGAAAGGCCAGCGCATCCTCGCGCCCATCACGAATGGCGTCTTCGTCGACGCGACACTGAACGACCCGACGACGTTCCACATGAATATCGGCGCCGATGTCGTCGTAACAAAGAGTATCGATGAGGCTAAAGAGCTCATCACGAAGCAAGAGAAGGAAATGGCAAAGCTTCATGCACGTGCAACAAAAGATGAGGAGCAGCTCGTGGCGCGCATGCGCGAGATTGAGAAGCACGTGGAGCAGGAGTGACCGCACATGTTTGGTTTCCTCAAGAAGAAGCTCAAAGACGCCGTCAGCGTTTTCTCGCGTAAAGCAGAGATTAAAGAAGAGGCCGCCTCTGAAGAGGAGCTTGCAGAAGCGCTCAGGGAGGAACAAGAAGCGGCCGAGCCCGTCGAAGTGATTGAGCCGCTGCCTGAAGAGCAAGAACCACCCACCCAGAGCAAGTCCCGCGCCGAACAAGAGTCGTCCCCCGCGCACACCCCCCCCTCAGGCAAGGAGGCATCCACACCCCGGCCTGCTCACAGCGAACGAGAGAAGAGCGCGCGCCCTTCACGTCCCGCACCAAGTCCTACACAACAGAAAAAAGAACAGAAAAAAGAACACCAGAAGAAGGAAAAGAAAGAAGGACAAACGAAGGAAGGACAGAAAAAAGAAGAACTGCCAAGAGCACCACCTGCAAAACCAACGCCCCAAAGCCCTCAGAGTGGGTTCTTCTCGAGAATCAAAGAGACATTCACAAAGAAAACACTCTCCCCAGAGAAGTTCGACGAACTCTTTTGGGACCTCGAGCTCGCACTGCTCGAGAGCAATGTCGCCGTCGAGGTCATCGAGAAAATTAAGGCAGACCTCAAGAACGAA
>RFKA01000054.1 GCA_003694385.1 Candidatus Woesearchaeota archaeon
GTTCTCGTTCTGGTTCAGGTAGTAGTAGTTATCATCACTCTTCAAGAAGAGCCGCACTTCATACTCTCCTGTCTCTTCGAGACCGTTCTCGACGCTCACAGTGACGCTCGTTACTTTCACCGCGCCGCTCGCTGCCTCTTTTGTCTCGACATCTCCTAGCGAGAAGGTGACCTCGCCGCTGAGTTGTGGGGCCGCTTGGCAGGTGCCGCCAAGGCAGTCTTTGCTTACGCAATCAGTATCAACGATGCACGCCTCTCCGTCGTCACAGGCGGGGCAGCTCCCCCCACAGTCTACATCAGTTTCATCCTGATTCAACAGTCCATCATCACACGAGGGCTTGGGTGGTGTTAGCTTGTCCGTTGCGGGCTCTTGCACTTCATCCTGACCTGCCATCTCCTGTCCTGCCGCCTTGTCTTGTACTTGCTGGGGTACTTGCTGTGTCGCAATGACTGCCCCAGTCGTATTGTCTGGCTGCTCGGCGCACTTATTGCCGCTCAGATAGCTGATGACGAGTAACACGCTAAGCACGACGACGAGCACGCCCAGACCGAGCTCTGCATACGTGATCTTGATTTCTCCCTTGCTCATTTTTCCCCTCCGATTTCTTCAACGAGTTCTTCTATGACATCGCGGATTTCCGTTGTCTGTTGGTTGACCGTGACTGATTCTGAACGCTTGACGGTATCGCCAGCGACGATATCATTGAGTAAGTGCGCGTCAATATCGTCAGCTGGCACTGTTTCAGTTGTATCCGAGAGGTGCTCTTCTCGACGGGCGCCGATGACGATACCTCCCTCTTTGCGGCGAACGAATTTGATGGCGAAACGCTTTTTCTCCGTGTCAGCAGGAGCGCTTTCCTGCTGGGTTGTGAGGGTTCCTGTGGAGACTTGCTCTGCGGGTTTACGCTTTTTCTGCGGTGCCTCTTCACGCGTCTTCTTTGGAGGACCCTCTACTTTAAGGCTGAGTTCGATTGCACGCTCGCGGGCGCGCTCGAGCAAGAGGGGGATCGTCTTCGCTTTGGTGAGCTCGCGCAGGTCCTCGTCGCTGAATGGGAAGACACCAACACCCCCTGCGAGTGCGATGCGGCGCGCGAGCAACAGCGTGAGTACCGCGGGAGGCAGTGGTTTGAGCTCGAGGCCGAGGCGGTCTTCGCCGAAGCTCTCATGTTCTTTCAGGACGCGTTCAAGTGCGAGAATCACTTGCGTCTTCGGGAGGGTGAGGAGTCGTTTCATCAACTCCTTCGATTCCTTCGCAAGCTCATTGGCATCATCAATGAGGATGAGGAGCGGTGTTTTTCCCACGCGTTCAATGATGCGCTCGTCGCGCTGCTGAGGGGTGAGTTTCTCGTAGCTCTTCGTTACGCGGCCAAGCATGCCGAACCCGCGGAGCAGGAACGCATCTTGAACCTGTTCGTGTGTCGCGCGCCCCGAGACGAGCAGCGCGCGCCGTTTCATCTCGGCGCGAAGCCAGAGGAGCAGCGTTGATTTCCCCATGCCTGCGGGTGCGTGAATAATGCCGAAACGGTCCTGCTTGATACAGAAGAGATTGAGCTGTTCGCGTTCCTTCTCACGCCCGACGAGGTAGTCGTGGACGCGTGGACTTGGCTCGGCAGTGAAGGGATCTTTCTTGTACCCAAGTTTTTTCTGCCAGTCGTGAACGAAGCCCATGTTGCTTGGCAAACAGAGAAGGGAATAAAAAAGTTACGCAGAAGTATTCGTTTCCTCCGGAGCTTCCTCCGGGGGCTGAGAAGGCTCTTCTTTCTTTGCAGGGGTCTCGGCAGGCTTCTCCTCCGCTTTTTTCTCTTTCCCCACCTTCTTCGTCTTCGCCGACTCTGCGGCTGGCTGTTCTTCTGCGGCAGTCTCTGCTGGGGAGTCCTCGCTTTTCTCGTCGGGCTTCTCGTCCTGCGTCGCCACCTGTGCTTCGGCTTTCGCAGGCGCGCGCTTCACCTCGACAAAGTCCTCATCGCGGTAGTCAGCGATAATCTCTCGTTTCTCAGAGCTCCCCTCTGGGAGGAGTGTGCAAACCCGAATCTCCGCGGTCTTGATTGGGTGGATGGGTGTCGCGGCGTCTTTGATGGCGCGCTGAATCTTGAAGCCGATGAGTTCTTGCACGAGCTTCTCGAACGACATACCCCCGGCGAGTTCTTTGAGTTTTGCGCGTACCGCGTGGCGTATTGCTGTACACGTGCGTGCGCTTGTGTGGCTCGTCGTGATAATGAGTGGCTTGATTCTTACGCGGCGCTTCGTCGCTGTTCGCGTGATGAATGAGTCTGCAATCTTCGTTCTCCCGCGGCGAACGATGCGTTTCAAGTTTGCGGGGAGGAGCTCGTAGCCAGTCACTGCAGTGAGTGCCTTCCCGTCCTGCACTTTCACGACATCGAAACGTATCTCGATGCCCTGTTTTCGCATATCACCGGTGAGGTGCATGAGGTTCGCATTGATTGTCTTCCCTATTGCGGCTTCGGGGCTCGCGACGTGTGTCTCTCCAAGCGTTTGGTTATTGAAGCTCTTTGGTGCGAGAATCGGCACCCACTTCTTCTTAATCTTGGCCTTCCCGGCCTTCTTCACGACTTTCTTCGCCATGCCTATCACCTTGTCAGCATTGTCGCCGCTTCGGCGCGTGTCCAGCGGGTATCCCGCCGCCTGCTGCGGGTCGCGAGAACAGCAAACCGTTTAAAAAGCTTTGTGCGTGCTCCCGAGGAGAGTCACGTGGTTGGGTGGGGGCAGGTGTTCGTGTATCGGGATTCAGTTTATATATCGACGTCTATATATCGAGGTTCACGACGTACTGCGCGTTCTCCTCGATGAATTTCCTGCGTGGCTCGACATTATCGCCCATGAGCGTCGCGAACACTTCGTCAGCGTACACGGCATCTTCAATCGTGACGCGCTTGAGCACACGCGTCTCCGGGTTCATCGTCGTCTCCCAGAGCTGCTCAGGGTTCATCTCACCCAGGCCTTTGTAGCGCTGGATGTGCGTGCCTTTCCAGTCGTCGCCCGCCGCCTCTTTGAGTGCCGCGAGCTCTTTGTCATTCTGCACGTATCGCTTCATCTTCCCCTTCTTGATGAGGTAGAGTGGCGGCTGCGCGAGGTACAAGTGGCCGTGCTCAATAACCTTGCGCATATAGCGGAAGAATAAGGTGAGGAGGAGGGTGGTGATGTGGCTGCCGTCGACGTCGCTATCTGTCATAATGATGATTTTATGGTAGCGGAGCTTTGCCAAGTCGAACTCCTCACCAACGCCGCAGCCGAGCGCCGTAATAATCGTTGTGATGCCCTCATTCGTGAGGATGCGGTGGAGGCGCGCCTTCTCGACGTTCAAGACTTTTCCTCTCAAGGGGAGGATTGCTTGGAACTCCTTGTCCCGCCCCTGCTTTGCGCTCCCGCCAGCGGAATCTCCCTCGACGAGGTAGAGCTCGCATCGCGCCGGGTCGCGGTTGCTGCAATCGGCGAGTTTTCCTGGGAGTGCGGTGCTCTCGAGTGCGCTCTTGCGTCGTGTGAGTTCGCGGGCTTTGCGTGCTGCTTCTCGCGCCTTCGCGGCGCTCGTTGCTTTCTCGATGATTGCTTTGCGCGCCGCGGGGTGCTCGTCGAAGAACGTCTGGAGCCCTTGGCTGACGAGGCTGTCGACGATGCCTTTCACCTCGCTGTTCCCGAGTTTCCCCTTCGTCTGTCCCTCGAACTGAGGGTTCGGCACTTTCACGCTGATGATTGCTGTGAGTCCTTCGCGGACGTCCTCGCTCGTCAGCTGCACTCCCTTCTCACTCGCAAATCTGTTGAGTGTCCGCGTCAAGGCGGTCTTGAACCCGCTCAAGTGGGTTCCCCCCTCATGCGTGTTAATATTGTTCACGAAGCTGAAGACTGTCTCTTGGTAGGAGCTTGTGTACTGGAGTGCGACTTCCACGTCGACATTATCACGCTCTTTGTGGAGGTAGATTGGCTCGTGGAGGGATTCCTTGTTTCTCGTGAGGAACTCGACGAAGCTCACGATGCCGCCGTCGTAGTGGAACGTCTCTTCTTTCGGCTCCTCACCTCGTTCATCAGCGAGTGTGATGCTCACTCCCCGGTTGAGGAACGCGAGTTCCCGGAGCCTGCTCGCGAGCACATCGAATTGGAAGACGGTTGTTTCGAAGATTTCCGGGTCGGGCGTGAACTGCACCGTCGTTCCTGTCACGTCTGTTGCGCCAACAACTTGGAGTGGGGCGAGCGCATTGCCGCGCTGGAACGCCATCGTGTGCACTTTCCCGTCCCGGTGCACAGTGACTTTGAGGCTCTCGCTCAGCGCGTTCACGACGCTGACGCCGACGCCGTGGAGGCCGCCGGACACTTTGTAGGTCTCCTTATCGAACTTGCCGCCCGCGTGGAGTTTCGTCATGACGACTTCCACTGCTGAGACGCCGTACTTCTCATGGATATCAACTGGGATGCCGCGCCCATCATCCTCTACCGTGCAGCTCCCATCCTTGTTCAGCGTCACCCTGATTGTTGAGCAGTAACCAGCCATCGCCTCGTCGATGGCATTATCGACGACTTCGTAGACGAGGTGGTGCAGGCCGCGCGGGCCCGTGCTGCCGATGTACATGCCTGGACGCATGCGGACTGCAGCGAGTCCTTCGAGTACGGTGATGTGGTTCGCGTCGTACTTTTTCGCTGCTTCCTGCCTTGCTGCTTGACCGTTCATTTCTTGCCCACTCGTTTCGGGCTGTTGGTTGTTATCCATGAGAACCGTCCACCGATTGCTCTCCTTTTCTTCGACGGGAGCGTGCTGTTCAGACGCAACCCCGCCCAGTATATAAGTGTGTCGCTGACAAAGAAAATTACTATATAGAAAATAATTTGTGGAAAAACAGAAAGGGAAGAACAGAAAATACAGGACAAAAAACCCCGGAAAAATTCTGAGTCCCACAAGTTTACTCCTTGGGCAAGTCTATACTCCTTGCGTCTGGCGAGCGTGTCTCGGTGTGCAAACGCTTTTAAATTGCTTCTTGACACGCCCATCCATGACCCTCAGGAGCCCCATCGTCTCAGTGCTCGGGCACGTCGACCACGGCAAATCAAGCCTTCTCGATGCCATCAGGGAATCGAATATCGTCGCGAAAGAAGCGGGAGCCATCACGCAAGCCATCGGGGCAAGCATCATCCCCATCAGCACGATACTCCAGCGCTGCGGATCACTCCTCAAGAAAGAACAATTCACGATACCCGGGCTCCTCTTCATCGACACGCCGGGCCACGCGGCCTTCACGAGCCTCCGCAGACGCGGCGGGGCGCTCGCCGATATCGCCGTGCTCGTCGTCGACATCAATGAAGGATGCAAACCGCAAACCATCGAGGCCATCGAGATACTCCGCGCAGCGAGAACGCCGTTCATCGTCGCGGCGAACAAACTCGACCTCATCCCGAACTATCGCAAACGGGAAGAGCGCCTCGTCGCCGACATCAGCAGTCAAGAAGAAGCCGTCCGCACCGTCATTGATACACGCATCTACGAACTCGTCGGCGAGCTCCACGAACGCTTCCAGCTCCAGGCAGAGCGCTTCGATCGCGTCGACGACTACACGAAGCAACTCGCTATCATCCCCTGCAGCGCCCAACTCCGGCACGGCATCGCGGAACTCCTCATGGTGCTCACGGGACTCGCCCAGAAATTCCTTGAGGAGAAGCTCAGAATCGAAGTGAGCGGCCCAGCAAAAGGCACGGTGCTCGAAGTCAAAGAGACGCAAGGACTCGGCATCACCGCCGATGTCATCATCTACGACGGCATGCTCAAACGCAACGACACAATCGTCATCGCCAGCACAGGCGAGCCCATCGTAACGAAAGTGCGCGCGCTCCTCGAGCCTACGCCACTCGCCGAAATGCGTGATACGAAAGCGAAGTTCCGCCCTGTCAAAGAAGTCGCTGCAGCGACGGGCGTGAAGATTGCGGCGCCCGGCCTCGATGCAGTTATTCCCGGTATGCCGCTCGTCAGTACGCCACCCAACGCGGTCGAGGCGGCGAAACAACAACTCCAGCAGGAACTCGAAGATATCATGGTGGCGACGGAGGACAAAGGCATCATTATCAAGGCCGACACCCTTGGCAGCCTCGAAGCACTCAGCAAGCTGCTTGAAGAAGAAGGCATCCCTATCCGGAAGGCGGCTGTCGGCCCCATCACGAAAAAAGACATTGCTGATGCAGAGAGCAATTACGAAACGGACCGGCTGACGAGCGTCATTCTCGGCTTCAACATTCCTGAGGCGAAGGGGACAGAGCGCGTCACAATCTTCACAAGCCCCGTCATCTACCAACTCATTGACGACTACAAGGCGTGGCGCGACGCACAACGCACCGCGATGCAGCAAGAGGCGCTCGCGAAGCTCACCCCCGTGTGCAAGCTCGAAATACTCCAGAACTGCCTCTTTCGGCAGAGCAACCCCGCAATCGTCGGCGTTGAAGTTCTCGCCGGCACGCTCCGCACCGGTACACGGCTCATGAAGCTGGACGGAACCCGTGTCGCAGCAGTGAAGGCCATCCAGCAAGAGCAGAAAAACCTCGTGAAGGCTGAGAAAGGATTCCAAGTCGCCATTTCCTTGCCCGGCGCAGTTGTCGGCCGGCACATCGACGAGCACGACATCCTCCTCAGCGAGCTCGACGAGAGCGAGTTCCGTGCCTACAAAGAGTACCGGGACATCCTCAACGCAGAGCAGAAGGAGCTTCTGAAACAGCTCGCTGAGATCAAGCGTAAACAGAACCCTGTCTGGGGCGTCTAACCCATCAGAAGGCAGTTAGTCATGCCCGATCTCCTTGGCGGCTTGCTCGTATACTGCCGCATACTGTGGATGCAGGGTGGCGTAGTATCTGTTGAGTCGATGGAATGCCTCCGTGCCAAGCCCGAGATATTGATAATCAAGCAGTACATCCAAGAGTTGTTCTATACCCCTGACAGATTGTTCTCTGCAGGCAACCATTCTCGTCACCATGCCCTCGAGCATCGGGAGTTGCGATTCAGCCAGCTCCCTCGCCTGCTGCACGAAGCGAATAATCTCCTCGACCGAAATCTCCTCATCCATGACTCCTGCCTGCGCGGTTAAAACGCTTGTACCGTTCTCTCACCGTGCGCGCCCTCTATCTTTTTCACTCCTCCCTTTGCGCGTTCTCTTGCCCTTCTACATCCCTCTTGTTTTTTATAGCATTTTCGGCGAAGATTTTTAATGGCCTGGGGAGCTGCACAAGCTATGGTGATGCGACCACACCGATTGAACAGCAAGGAGAAGAAACAATTGCTCGCGCGGCTCGCAGCGCAGTACGGCACTTCAAGAACAATTCTTGACGGCGTCACAGTACTCTTCCAGGAGAAGCGCGGACGCTACTACATCATTAACGACGCCCTCGACGCCATCGAGCTCGGCGACGCGCGTGTCGACGCCATAGGCTTGTACGTGTTCGCCGAAACGCCCGACGGCCTCCGCCTCAGCATCGAAGGAAGCCAGCTCGTCGGGCCTCACGCGACGCGGCACGTACTCACCATTACTGATGAAGCGTTCTCCGCCTGGATGCTCGGTGAAGACCTCCCGTACGCGTTACCAGACCACGCATTCTATATCATAAAGCACGGCGATGATTTCTGTGGCTGCGGGAAAGCACTGCCCGCGCAAGGCATCGTCAAGAATTACCTTGCGAAGGCCCGCCGCGTCGCAGCCATCCCCGATAGCGTTGCTCAAAGTGACTGAGCAGCGAGAGGTAGAGCTGTTTCTCTCGAGGCTGCCGCCGCTCATGCCGCGCCTCATCCAAGAGGAACCTATTCGCGCTCTCGTGGAGATGATCAAAGAGCTTCGCATAGGCCGGCATGAGCTGCACCTCGACGTGATCCGGGCCAAACGTGTTCCCGGGCATGGGTGCGAGGTGTGTCGAATGCAGTGCGGTGTGGGGCTCTGCGACCCTTATGAGGTGAATGCGGTCCTCGAGCGCCGCCTTACCGAGCGTCTCGTCGCGGGGGAACACGCCACGAGCATGGGCTTCCGTGAGGAGGTGTCTCGCCTCTTCGAGCTCATCCCAGTGCAGGAATGTGAAGCGCGCGCCAAAGGCGTCATCAACAGTGACTGCAAAGAGTTCGTCAGGAAGGTGGGGGCGCGCTGATCCTTCGTGGAGGAGTCGCAGGTACTCCTCAAGCTCGTCCTCGAGGGAGAGCTCGAGGGCTCTCTTCGCCAGCCGGTCTGAGAGCTTCTGAATAATGGACGCGCCGAGTTTCGTCTTCGTCTCAACGAGGAGCGGAGCACGCGCTCGCTCGCCACCAGAGTTGCGATAGAGGGTGACCTCGACGGGTTTCTTGTTGTACTGCGCCAGCATTGTGACGAGCTCGTCCTCGTAACGCTCAGGCAGCGTCCCTTTCCCGAGCTGTAAGATTTCTGAGAGGAGCGAATAAGTTGTTGCCACATCATGCATACGCTGTTCATACTGGAACTCGAGACGCTTGCGCTCGATGACATCGAGAGTCGCCTCTTCTGGTGCTCCCCGCATCCATGCACGCATAACGGACGCTGTAGCGTCATAGGTCTCGCGAAGAGAGTCGTAAAATGCTTCGAGGGGGAAGCGTCCGAGTTCTTCGAGGACTGCAAGCGTTAGCTCCCCATAGTACGAGAACGACGAGTACGGCATTTGTACTCCGAGGCCCGGGACGAGCCCTCCTTGCGCGAGTTGTGCAAGCGTAGGTGCAACGATGCGACGCTTGCGTTGTACCTCTTCGACAACACTGTCCGGGGGGACACGCGCTTTCGGAGGAGGGAGCTCTGAACCGCGGAGCACGAGTGCCCCAATACTCACGTTTTGGGGTTTGCCGTAGAGTCTTTCTTCGAGTTGCATCTGCACCACACCACTCTCTATTTTTTTTATCTCTTCAAACTTGAAGTACTGCATTACTGTTCAGCGCGAAGCGTTGGGCGACTTGTCGGATACTTCGCTGACGCTTATCGAGCTTGAGATAGAGCGGCATTTCCTCCCCAAACTCCCTTTTCTGTGCCTCAGTTGGGAGCGCGAAGAGTCTTTCCGTGAAGCGCTGTATTGTTGTGTACGGGAAGCCCCCTCTGAAGCGTGCGAGGTCGCGCTCGAGACGGTTAATCAAGTCGTCGGGCGCCTCGGCTTCTCGGCGGTAGAGCGGGGGAA
>RFKA01000055.1 GCA_003694385.1 Candidatus Woesearchaeota archaeon
TCGAGATTTTCATCAGGCGGCTCACTGAGCGGAGGCGACAATGAGCTACTTAGGCAAGCACATCAACCTTATCCTCCTCCTCGTCCTCCTCCTCGTCGTTGGAGGCATCGCCGGCACAACGGTCTTCTACCAACAAGTCCTCAGCCAGCGCACCACGGATTATGAGACCACGACGAACACGCTCGCGTCCTGCGAGACACAGCTTGCCAATTATAAAGACCAGCTCCAGCGGCGAGAGAGCGAACTCAACAATACCGCCCAAGACATTCAGAAATACGACCGCATCTATGAGAGCTGCCAAGCAGAGCTCATCGATACGAAGCAGAGCCTCGACGAGCGCCAACAGCAATTGACGAGCGTTACACTGCAGAAAGAACAGTTCAAGGCGCGCCTTGCTCAAGTTCAGAGCGAGCTCGACCAGGCACGAGAGCTCGCGGGCCGACTCAACACTCGCATCAGTGAACTCGAGGATGACATCGACACGCTCCAGTCACGCATCAATTCGTGCGAGGACCAGCTGGACGCGTGCCAGGGAGGCTGAACATGGCTATCAAGGACCTCTTCAATGAACTCCGCATCGAGATGTTCAAAGTCATCATCCTCAATGCCTTCCTCGACGCAGCACTCGTCTTCCTCGTGAGCTACCTCATCCTCACAATCTTTAGCATCACCCCCCTCGCGCCACTCATCATTGCGTCCCTCTTCTTCGTCGGGGCAACCATCTGGCACTCCCGCACCCTCACGCTGCGGTATATTGAAGAACGGAACCCCGAAGTGAGTGAGATGCTCCGCACCGCAGCAGACAATAAAGACAGCGACACGCTCATGGCGCACGCGCTCTTTAACGATGTCGCGAGAAAAATGCGCGGAATCAGTAGTGGAAGCTTTCTCCAAGTGTCCCGCCTCCTCACCCGGCTCAGCATCATCTTCATCCTCAGTCTCGGCATCATCACGCTTGCGTTCTTCAACGTGAACATCCAGAAATTCGAGAACCCATTCCTCGGCATCGCCGAGCGAATCGGTGAGCGCTTCGGAGAAACCCCGGAAACACCCGAGACAGCAGACGTCGCCTCCGTTGATGAACTCGGCGAGGCACACATGGCGACGCTCGGTGAAGAGCAACTCGACGTGACAATCCAGCAGAGCCTCAACGCGATAGATTTCACGAACGTTGACGAAGCTGAAGAGACTGACGAGACTGGCCTGGACACCTTCCCCGTAGACGTCGCAGCTCAGGCAGGCGAGGCCTACACTGGTGGCCTCCAGGATATCACCGACCGGAAAACTGCGGCCGACTATTCACAAGAAATAAAACAGTGAGTAAAACAGTATGTAGGAAAAACAGTGTGCAAGGATAGTACACACTGCACATGCACAGCACTCCCGTGCTTGCGACACAATCATCGAGGTGGACTATGGCAGACGCAATAAAAAACATCGAGAAGCTCAAGGCGACTTTCACGAACGTCACGAGCGAGATAGGCAAGAAGATTATTGGGCAGCAAGAGGTCATCGAACAAGTCCTCATTGCTATCCTCTGTGATGCGAATGCCCTGCTCGAGAGCTACCCTGGACTCGGCAAAACGAGCCTCATCAAGGCAATCAGTGAAGTGCTCGGGCTGAAATTCACACGCATCCAGGGAACACCCGACCTCATGCCGAGCGACATCATCGGAACGTACGTTATCGAGGAGAAAGACGGGAAGAAGATCTTCAAGTTCCAGAAAGGGCCCGTCTTCGCGAACATCGTGCTCATGGATGAGATCAACCGCGCGACGCCAAAGACGCAGGCCGCACTGCTCGAGAGCATGCAGGAGAAGCAGGTCACTGTTGGCAACCAAACCTTCCCGCTCGACCTCCCCTTCTTCGTCCTCGCAACGCAGAACCCCATCGACCAGGAGGGCACCTACCCCCTTCCCGAAGCCCAGACAGACCGCTTCCTCCTCAAGATACTTGTCGGCTACCCCACGATGGATGAGGAACTCGAGATTGTCGACCGCTATACTGCGGCGAAAGAACCAACACAGCTGAGCACACTCCTCAGTGGCGACAGCATCAGGCTCCTGCAAAAACTGACCCGCCAAGTCCCCGTCGCGAACGATATCAGGAAGCGCGCAGTAGAAATCGTCACGAAGACGAGGAAAACACCCGACCTCATCGAGTACGGCGCCTCTCCTCGCGCAAGCTTGAGCCTCATCATGGCTGCAAAAGCCAAAGCCCTCATTGATGGGCGCAAGTACGTGAGCATTAAGGACATTGAAGAGATGGCCTACCCTGTCTTGCGACACCGCATCATCCTGAGCTTCCAAGCCGAGCGTGACGGAAAGACGCCCGATGATGTTATCAAAGAGGTCATGAAGTAGATGGTCGACCTGAGCTTCCTCAAGGCACTCGATCGCCTGCACCTCATCCTGAAAAAGCGCGTCCACGCAGATCTCCAGGGAGGGCACGAAGCGAGCGAGTTCGGTCAGGGACTGGTCTTTCAGGACTACAAAGCCTATGTTCCCGGAGACGACTTCCGTCACATCGACTGGAACATCTATGCGCGCACGAACAAGTTCTTCATCAAGCGCTTTGAGGAGGAACGCAACCTCAGCGTCCACATCCTGCTCGATAGGAGTGCCTCGATGGACTACGGGGAAAAAATTACGAAGTTCGAGTACGCGGCCCGCGTCAGCCTCGGCTTCATCTACATGGCCATGCGGAACAACGAGAAGTTCACGCTTGCCACATTCACCGATAAGGCAGAGGCCCTCCGCCCCGGGAGGGGCGCCAGCCAGCTCATGAACACCTTCAATGTCCTGCAGAAGCTCAAAGTCAAGGGGCAATCGAATTTTCGCATGGCGATGGACAGCTACAAGAAACAGATTCGCAGTCGCTCCCTCATCATCATTGTCAGCGACTTCCTCTATAACCTTGACGAAGTGCGTGAAACACTCCTCCGCTACCGGAAAAGCGAGGTGTACATCGTGCAAGTACTCGACCCCGTCGAACGCCACCTCAGCCTCCAAGGAGACTTCGTCCTCGAGGACAGCGAGACGAACCAGCGGCTGCGCACGTACGTGAGCAGGCGCCTCCAGCAAACGTACCAGCACAAACTCAGCGAGCACATCATGCGGCTCAAAGACCTCTGCGAAGAGACCGACGCCGCGTTTGTGAGCGTCACGACAGACACCCCCATCTTCGAGACGTTCTACCATATTCTTCGGTGAACAAGATGCGCGCAATAAAAGTCGCTGTCCTCACGATGGGACCACTGTTTCTCTACGCCTACCTTCTTTCGACAGGAGCGAAACAGGCACAGGCCGTCGCGCTCGCAGCTTTCCTCGGCCTCATGCTCGCCGCACCATTCCTCATCAAGGCGCGGCGAATATAAACA
>RFKA01000056.1 GCA_003694385.1 Candidatus Woesearchaeota archaeon
CTTATGCATCGACGAACTCTTCCGTCGGCTTATTCTTATGCCTCACAAGCAGCACTTTGTCTTGTGGCTCATTTGGAATCCATTTGAACACGTGCTTCTTGTAGGGAAAGAAGAGTAGGAAGCGCCACTCACTCGTCTTCTTGAACGTGAAGTGCTTTTGCAAGCACTCCATGCTGCAATACCCTGCCTCTTCCTTATAGGGTTTTACCCCTTGCTGTTTCAGGCGCCTCGTATAGGGCTTCACGAGACTGTACACTTTGTACTCTGCAGCATCCCATGTCGCTTTGCCCTGCGCAGCGTCCTTACTGAAGCGACGCCCACAGACTGCGCAGGTCTGAGGGTGCTGCTCTACCGAGACGCCCTCTTGAGTCATTGCAGACCGAGGAACCAAACCTTCAACCACGAGGGCAGAGCAATGGACTGCATTAAAAAAGTTTCATGAGTACTCAGGAATAGAAACCTTGCGTCGTCGAACAACTCCTTGCTTCGGCGAGCGCCTCAGATGGTGAACTTCTTGAAGCCCTTAATGAGGTGAACTCTGTTCTTTATTGACGCATAGAGCTGTTCGAACTCGGCGGGCGTGAAGTCCACAATCCCTGAAGAACTCTTTCCTCTGAAACAGAGCGAGATTGATTCCTCGTCGGGGTGAAGGAGGTTCTCATTAATCAGGACTTCTTGAACTTCTCCCCGTGTTTCTAACCGCACAACACCATCCTTGTTTTGTTTCCTAATTTTTACTTGCATCGTCAAACTCCTACCGGCAAATACTTGCAACTACCACTTGCAACTACCCGTCACCACCATTGAGAAGTGGGTATAATTATTAAACTTTCTCTTTCGCTTCAACTCTTGTTTCGTCTAGAACGAGCTTCTCATTGAAGACTCCGCGTTCTCGCGCCTTCTCCTTCCTAACTCGTTCTATAACAGCTTCATCAAAGCCGTAGTACGACTGAAGCGCGGAGAGCACTTCGAGAACATCGGCGAGTTCTTCCTCGCTCGGCTTCGCGAGCAGCTCACCAACTTCTTCCCGAAGCTTCTCGCAGAGCCTCTGCCCGAACTCTTCTTCAGAAGCGCGGTGAACAATTGGCGTGATGCCTTTCTTCTTTAGAATCGCTGGGATCTTGTCCCTGACGAGCTTGTCGTATCTCATCGCAAGTTACCGTGCGCAATACTGTGCGTATTCCACACCCCAACATTACTGCTGCTTGTTGTTAGCTCTGCACCCTATCAGCGCTACGCCACGACCCGGATTCGAACCGGGGACCCCCGAAGGGACAAGCTGACTTCACGGGCGCGCTCAGCGAACTGGACGCCCGTTTTCCAGGCTTGCGCAATACCGGGCTATGCGATCGTGGCAGGAAAATCTGTTTCTGGAACTGCTGGGCAGGCAGGAGAGTTATAAATATTCTTCTTGGCTGGAAGAACTACGACCGAGCCCCTATTATTTCCGGGCCCTCAGGAAAAATGTTCTTGAATCGGCGACCATTGTTTCCTGGTGTGGTGAAGAGTGAAGAAGACAGGCGTCGTGAGCTTGAAGAATACATGAGTGATTGGCTTGGCGATGAGGGACGTGAAAAAAATGAGAAACTCGAGAGGATCTTCAAGTATGGAATTAACGAAAAGGACGCATATGCTCTCTCCCGCCTTGAAGCAGAGGTCCTTTGCTTGCGCGAAGAGATTGAAAAAACAGGCACGCTTCCAGGACGAACCCCTGAGGAGGTAGAACGTATAAGAGCTTCATGTGAGTTGTTTGCGCAACGCGAACGGCAACTCTACGAAGAAGTTAATATTATCAAAGATGATTACCTGCGGTTGACTCCAGAAGATTCCGCGGCAGTGCATAACTATCGGCGGCGCATGCTGTTTCAGGCTCGCGAAGCGCTCGCAGAATATGACTATGTATCTGCGTTGAGACTTGATACCCTCTTAGAAGGGGACTTCCCTTCGCGTGACGGAGGCATCAGGAAACGCCTCTCACAGGCGCTCGACCAGCTCGTCAGTCCTCAAGCGAATCCGAAACAGCGAGGAGCCCGCGCGCTCTTACGGAACATAAAAGAAGAACTCCTCGATATTGCGAATACTGTCTCTGAGAAGAGCCCGCTCCGGAGAGAAGCAAACGAAGCATACCGGCTTGCGAGCGCGAAATACGAAGAAGCGACGACCAGCTACAAGAAACGATTCTTCATCAAGGCGAGCATGCTCGCGGCAGGAATTGCGGCAGCCAGCCTCTTCACACTCGCAACGATACGCCACTATGCTGCCACACATGAGAGCCTTCTCTCAACACTCCGAGCGCTTGTAACGACTGGCGAAATCAATGAGGTGCCACGTGAACCTGGGGGTGAGTATTTCTTCTACATTGACCCCGCACAGCACACAGGCACACTGTATCGGGCAATCAAGCGGCGAACTTATGGTGCGAACTTGCATGACACAGACTCCTCCCAGAGCATGACTTCTAAGAGCACTTCTGAGAACATGATTTCCAACAGCGGAATTCAGTAAGAGCTGCTTTACCAGTACCCCGGGGCAAGCTTTATAAACAGCTTGTTGTTCTCGCGGCGCTATGCAGGGAGTTATTAGCAGTTACCGCCGAAGCCGCCACGTCACGAGCAACAACCAGGTTATCGTGCACGTTGAGGGCGTTGACTCAAAAGAAGCCGCAGAGAAACTCGTCGGCAAGAAGGTGACGTGGAACACGGGGAAGCGCGCGCTCACGGGAGAGGTGTCGGCGGCCCATGGTAATAAGGGCGCGGTGCGCGTCCGCTTCGCAACAGGGATGCCTGGGCAGTGCCTCGGCCAGACAGTCTCGCTTCAATGAAGCTTTTTCTCGCAACGTATTTGTGGAGTAATTAACGCGAGGCGTCATAACAAAAAAGTTGTTATTTTACCACTGTGTAGTGGTTTTACATAGAAATATTTATAAACCTCTCAGTTCCTCAGAGCCCCTCATGCGCCCGGAAGACATTGAGCGAGAAATGAGCAAGGCTTTCTACGCGCAAGGCCTTCCGAGAGGAGAGATCAACGTCGTAGAAAAAGAGACAGGGTTTCTCTGTCGCTACTACGCGCCTCGCCAGAAGCTTGAATACATATTTATGGTTAATCCGCTGGCGCGTGTGTCAAGCAAGGCGAGCATACTCAGTAGCGTTCCTGGTATGGGGCGGCGCATGTGCCGGGCACGCGAAGCACTCTGTAAAAAACTCGGTATTCAGGAAATCATCCTTGAGTATGTTGTACCTAGAGCAGCGGGTTTTTGGGCTCGAGAAGGGTACGAGCTCAGAAGGGTCAGAGACCACTTTGAGGGGTGGAAGGAACTAGATTGAGTTTTTTTTAGAGAGACTTGATTGCCATGGACGAAACAGAATTGATTGCAGTAACGAAGCAACTCGTGCAGTTCCGTACTACGCAGGACCGAATCGGCGAGATAAAGGCCTGTCTTTCCTTTATTAAGGATTATTTCTCTGGGACGAAGGTGAAGGTGAAGGAGAACGAGTGGGGTAATCAACCATCACTGTACCTGAGCTTTGACGGCAGGAAGCGCCAGCGCATCCTCTTCAATGGCCATGTTGACGTCGTTGATGGCTTCGAAACACAGTTCACCCCCTACGAAGAGGATGGCAAGCTCTATGGGCGCGGCGCCTATGACATGAAAGCGAGTGTCGCCACGGCGCTCGTCCTCCTGAAGCGCCTCGCCCAGAAGCGAACGCCGCCGCGCGTCGCAGTCATGGTTGTGTCGGACGAGGAGGTGGGAGGTTTTCTTGGGACGCGCATGTACGTGCGGCGCGGCTACGGTGCAGACATCGTCATCGCCGGTGAGCCAACGAAGATGCAGATTGAGACGCGGCACAAGGGAGTCCTCTTCGTCAAGGTAACAGCGTATGGGAGCAGCGCGCACAGTTCACGCCCCTGGCTTGGCACCAACGCTATTGACAAGCTCATCGCGCAGTATGCTCGCCTCAGGGCAGTAATGCCTAAGGCAACGAAGAGCCAGAAGTGGAATGCGAGTGTGAACCCCACCACCTTCATGAGTGCCGGGCCAATGAATGTGACGCCGTCAAAAGCAGAGATGATTCTTGATATTAGGACGAACGAGGAGTGGCCGCCGAAGAGAGTGAAAGCGCTCCTGAAGGAACTCAGGATGAAGTATAAAGTCATCGCGGAGGGAAGCATGCTCACAAACAAGAAAGCAGGGAACACCCTCATCAAGAGCTTGCGGAGTATTGCTGAGAGCGAACTCGGTCGTCACGTGAAATTCATCAAGAGCGCGGGTGGCAGCGACATGCGCTTCTTTAGCGAGAAAGGAGTCACGGCAGTCAACTTCAGCCCGCTCGGCGGCAACCACCACAAGCACAACGAGTACGTGTGCATCGAGAGCCTGGGCCAGTACTATCGCATCCTCGAGAAATTCGTCGATCGCTGCTCGTAACTCTCCGCGCTTGACTGCTCAGCAAGCACTGTGCATCAAAAGTCTTTCTCCCCACACTAGAGCAGGACAGTCTGCACCCTGTGCGCTCTTGCTGTACGATATTCTGCACGAGATAATTACTGTGCCTCGCGGCAGGACTGAATAAGTTTTTTAAAAGAGTTCAGAGCCCTCGTGCTCCATGGCCGAAGACACGAAGGGAATCACAGTCAAGAAAGCAGATGATATGCCTGAGTGGTACGCCCAGGTCTGCCTGAAATCAGAGGTGGCTGACTATGCACCCGTGAAAGGATGTATGGTCATCCGGCCACGCGGTTACGCACTCTGGCAGGCCATCGTCGACCGCTTTAACGAGATGCTCGCTGAAGATGGCGTGCAGAACGCGTACTTTCCCATGTTCATTCCTGAATCGTTCTTCAAGCGAGAAGCCGAGCACGCGGAAGGTTTTGCTCCCGAAGTCGCGTGGATCGCGAATAAGGATGGCGCGCGCGAACGGCTCGCGATCCGGCCGACGAGCGAGACAATCATGTACGACAGTTATCGCCGCTGGATCAGGAGCTGGCGAGACCTGCCGCTCAAAATCAACCAGTGGTGCAATATCGTCCGCTGGGAAGTGCAGGACGTAAAGCTCTTCCTCCGCTCGCGCGAGTTCCTCTGGCAGGAAGGCCACTGCGTCTACGAGACTGCAGAAGAGCGCGACAAAGAGACACTGCACTACCTCGAACGCTACCGCCAGATAGCAGAGGACCTCCTCGCAGTCCCTGTGCTCCTCGGCCGCAAAACCGAGAGCGAGAAATTCGCGGGCGCAGACAGGACGTACACGATTGAGAGCCTCATGCCGGACGGCAAGGCCTTACAGATGGGCACGTCGCACGACTTGAGCCAGGGCTTCGCGAAAGCCTTCGGGATTGAGTTTCAGGGTCGCGACGAACAGCCATCACTGCCCTTCCAGAACAGCTGGGGCATCAGCACGCGCCTGCTCGGCGCGCTCATCCTCACGCACGGCGACGACAAAGGACTCGTGATACCGCCACGCATGGCGCCGAACAAAGTGGTCGTCGTCCCGATTATCTTCGAGAAGCACAAAGCAGCAGTCATTGCTGCGGCGGAGAAGGTCGGCGCAGAGCTCAAAGCATTCAACCCAATCATTGATACGCGCGACGAGTACACGTCGGGGTGGAAGTTCAACGAGTACGAGCTCAAGGGCGTGCCGCTCCGCATCGAAGTCGGCCCGAAGGACCTCGAGCAAGAGCGGGTCGTCATTGTGCGCCGCGACACGGGAGAGAAGGAATTCGTGCCGCGCAAAGAGCTGGTGAAGCGCGTCGCAGCGCTCCTCGAGGACATGCAGGAAGGCTTGCTCGCGGCTGCGCGGAAGCGCATCGCCGACGCTACCGTTACTGTGAACGACTTCGCGGCGTTCGAGAAAGCCATCAAAGAGAAGAAGATGGTGTTCACGAGCCACTGTGGCGACGCGGACTGTGAAGCGAAGATAAAAGAGCGAACTGCAGCAACAAGCCGTTGCATCCCGCTTGACGAGAAGCGAGCGACTCCTGCCAAAGGAGCGACATGCGTTCTTTGTGGTGAGCCCGCGACGTACGCACTGTATTTTGCCCGTAGTTACTGAAGTGTTACTCCATGGGCACTTTCCTTGGGCACTTGCCGCATGGTAGTCGGGCACAATTACTAGTGCATAACATTTATGAATCTGCGCGAAGAGGGTTTGGGTATGCGCTGGGTCCTCAAGTCGAAGATTCACAGAGCGAACGTCACGGATGCCCGGGTGGCTTACGAAGGAAGTATCGCAATAGATAGTGCGCTCCTTGAGAAGGTGGGGTTGTGGGTGGGTGAGAAAGTGCTCGTCGTCGATAACACGAACGGTGCACGCCTCGAGACCTACGTCATCCCTGGTGGTCCGGGAGAGATCACGATGAATGGTGCGGCAGCGCATCTTATGAAAAAAGGCGATGAAGTCATCATCATGGGCTTCGAGCTCACAGACAAACCACTCACCCCGAAGAAAATCCTTGTTGACAAACAGAACCGCTTCGTCAAATACCTCTAGATGTGTCTTTAGACGCTGTCGTCACCACTTATGCAGCTCGTACTCGTACAGTTATCGTTCACACTCTCCTCAGGGTTCCAACAACGCGGCTTTAAGCTCGTCGGGGAGAAATCTGTGGTGGCGCCTCACAGCGTGTAGGCAGTCCACTGACCAATGTTGGGGAGTCCTCGACGAACAGTGATTGTGCGTTCTTCAGGGACCGCAACAAAACTGTCTAAGGTGACCACTTCTTGCTCGTTGCGGAAGAGCGGGGGCTGCTCGAGCAACTCCTGCGCCGCCGCGACAGTGATTGCGCCTTCAAGGCTGGTCAGCGCGTCGTGTATCCTTTTTTTCCTCCGTCGTGCGGGCGCAGGAATGACTTGCTTGCTCAGTCGCACAACCTCGTCAATCTCGTAGAACGTCGCGCGGGTGAGAATCGGTTCGCTCGCGGCGGCTCGTGTTTTCCCCGGAATGCCTTCAATCACGACGTTGTCACCCGCAGGGTCTGCAATGTGGAAGATGAACGAGCCTGCATTCGGCGCGTTGAGCACGTACTCGGCCGCGTCTCTCGCGGTTCGTCGACGGAGGGCTTCTGCGATGAGCGCGTAGGTCGGAACGCCAATCTGTGGGCGAAGCTCGGGGAAATAGCCGCTGCCCGTCCACATAAGCGTGACGCCATGCTCGTTCATGCCGAGCGAGGTCCACAACCCAGGGTAATGATAGGAGAGCACTGCTGGTTCGCCGCGCATATGCAGCTCGAGCATGCCTGCGTGTGGGGCGAGCTCGACGCCCCAGTCCCAGTTTTGCCCGAGGAGAGCTTTCTCGTCGCGGGTTGCTTCGGGCGCCACCATGAACGCCGTGCAATGGGGTTGGTGGCAGATTTCCTCGTGGAGCGTGAGGAGCGCAGCGTCTTCGAACGCGAGGTCAGCCCCTGCCGCTTCCCCCCGGACGAACTCAGCGGCGATGGGCGCGTACTCCTCCATCAGTTTGAAGCAATGATGCGCGTAAGCCCATCGTTTACCGTTAGGCTTGATATGTTCTGCGAGAAAATCCCTCATTTCTTGCTTGAAGCGATAACCGTACGAGTGGCCGACGGTCCACACACCACCTTCGAGCCTTGTGAACTCATGCATGCAGAGAGAAATGAGCGAGGAGTTTTAACCCTTTCGGAGAGGTGACAGTAATCGTTAAATAGTTTTCAGGAACTCCCGTGTTCGACAGGGCCGTCACAATGGCGAAGCGGGCGCAGATTGAAGAGGTAACTCTTGAGCAAATCGCGAGTATCTGCGACCACACCTTCTTGAAGCGCTCCGAACAATATGTTGCGACGAAGCCGGGCGAGAGCCCTGTCCGGCTCCGCGAAAAAGCGTTCTACGAGTTCCTCCAGGACACACTCACGAGTGAGGTCTTGCCCTACGCAGTGTGCGTTCGCCCGGAGGATGTTGCCAAGGCGCACTCGTTCTTGGCGACCGCGCCGCGGGACATCAAAGTTGCATCCGTTGTCGGCTTCCCCGACGGCTCAGCGTACAGCACCGATCTCAAATTGTACGAGACTCATTACGCGTTGGATGCGGGGGCGAGCGAGATTGACATGGTGCTCAACATCGACGCGTTCAGGACGGCTCCGCGGGACGCGCTCAGTGAGATAACAACTATCGGCAAAGTAACTCACGACTACGGGGGCATCCTCAAGCTCATCCTCGAAACAGCCGAGTTGGGCCCACAGGAAATCAAACGCGCCGCAAAGATGGCTGGCAAGGCTGACGTTGACTTCATCAAGACCTCAACGGGCTTCGGAGCTTATGGCGCAAGAGTCGAGGACCTGCACATCATGCGCGCGAACTTTGCTAGAGGCATCAAAATTAGTGGTGGCGTGAACCCTGATAATGTGCACGCGCTCCTCAAGGCGGCGAATGGAGATAACAGCAGCATCAGTCTTGACCCCATGAGGATACGCATCGGTGAGAGCTCGCTGTTACGGAAACTCCAACAGCACTAACGCGGTCTTGTCTAAGTGGTCTTGTCTGAGTGGGGTCTTATCTGTGGTCTTGCCTAAGCAGTATTGTCTAAGCAGGGCAATCTTCTTCCAAGATGTTTTGTCCAAGCCGTCCCAAACTGATTTATACTGCTCATTCTTCCTCCTCGCTCATGCTCCACATCGACGGCAGCCACGGCGAAGGCGGCGGAGCCATCCTCCGCGTCGCGCTCGGCCTCAGCGTGCTCACGGGGAAACCCTTCCGCATAACGAACATCCGCTCGGGCCGGCCAAAGCCCGGACTCAAGCACGAGCACCTGCACTGCATTCGTATCCTCCAGCGCGTGTGCGACGCGAAAGCGACTGATGTCGCACTCGGCAGCGAAGAGGTCACGTTCATCCCTGGACCTGTGAAGAGTACCCGTTTCACCTACGACCTCGAGACGGCGGCGAGCACGACACTCGTCGCCCACAGCATCATCCTCGCGACGGCGTTCTCAGGGAAGAACATCCAGCTCACGCTCAGGGGCGGGACTGATGTCAAGTGGAGCATCCCCGCCGACTACCTCGCGAACGTGCTCAAGCCAGCACTTATTCCCGTCGCTGACGTCACAGTGCAAACTGTGCGGCGCGGCTACTACCCGCGCGGCGGCGGCGAACTCTTTGTGCGCGTGAAGGGCAAGGCTCCCGGCGCACCTCTCGCGCCGCTCGACTTTACTGAGCGCGGCAAGCTCATGGCGATCAAGGGGCTCGCGCACGCAACGACTGAGTTGCAAGATGCAGAGGTTGCCGAGCGGATAGCTCACGCAGCGAAGAGTGTCCTTGCGCCGCTCGGCGCGCCAGTTGCTCTTCAGTGCGCGTACAGCACCGCCGCTTCGCCTGGCGCGCACTGCGTTCTCTGGGCGCGCTTCGACAAGAGTGGTCTGCTCGGCGCGAGCGCGTTGGGGGAGCGTGGCGTGCGAGCAGAAACTGTGGGGGCGGATGCGGCGAGAGAGCTCGCCGCGCTCATCGAGAGTAAAGCAGTCATTGATGAGCACCTTGCCGACCTGCTCGTGCCCTTCCTCGGCGTTTGCGGCGGCGCGTTCACGACCGCCGCCGTCACGAAGCACCTCACGAGCAATATTGCCGTGACAGAACAATTCCTCGAAACTACCTTCTCTATTGATGGTTGTGACATACGCGCAAGCACGCATAAATAAGTAGTGCTTGTGTGCAGTGACTACGCCAAAGGGGAAACAAAGGGAAATACATTTATACTCGCGTGCATATTAACGCCTGCGTGGCACGAAACAGACGCCGTATTGAGACACCCGAACAGGACGTCCTCTATAGAGCGTTTGCCGCGTTCCCCGAGTTCCCCGTGAAGTTCGATTTCTACGCTCGCGCCGACGGAATCCGCGAGCCAACAGGCAGCGCGGATGATGAGTACCACGCGCTTTGCCGTGACCACAACGTCATCCCCTATCAAGAACTCGTGTTCCGGAGCGGCGAGGAAGAAGTCATCGACTATTTCGGCGGCGTGCACCTCAGGGAGCGCGACCACATGAAGCTCCGTCGCCCCGATGTGCGCACGCGCATCATAGCGCAAACCCTTGCGGGCGGGCGCATCCACGCCGTTCACCTCCTCTTCGATGAGAGCGACCTCTCTCAGCAAGCAGGCTTCACGACGCTGCTCGAACATCTTGCAGAGAACAATTACCATTTCATGTTTGGAGAGGCTCGTTTCGGCGCGAAAGAGCGAACGCGCACGGAAGGCCACGCGGAACTTTATCTGAGCGAGCGGGGACTCGGCCTCGACTTCACGCGGAAGAAACAGCACATCGCGGACTGGTTCGACGAGTACTTCACATAGACACGCGTGGCTAGCTGCGCGCGTGGAGGTCATCATAGAGTTCCCTGATAGCCTTGTAGAGCGTTGCTTTCTCTTCCGGCGCGAGCGAACTCTTGTTGAAATCCTCCCTGATGGTGTTGTAGAGCGAACGGGCACGTCGCAGGTCGCCACCATCCAGCGCTGCGCGGGCCTCATCGAGCAATTGGTAGAGCCCAAGGGTCTTGACTTGCTCGGGCCGCGGCATTGATGCCTCATCAACTTTCGCCGCGAGGTACGAGTCGAAGCTGCGCTCGTGTTGTGCGAACTCGTGCTCGGCATTCTCCATCATCGCGGCAATGCGGCGGCGCTCAGCGAGCTTCTCATCGATACGTTGCTCAACGGCCTCGAGTTTATGGAGCCGCGCGTCAAGCTTTCGTTGTGCTATCTCGATGCGCGCAAACTCTTTCCTGCGGTGCGCCTCGAAAGCCTTCCGTTCTTCGGCAAGCGCCTGTGCCTGCTTCTTGAGCTCTGCTTCGCGTTCCTTGAGCTCCTCACTGAGGCGCGAAAGCTGTTCATCGCGCTTGTTGAGGGCTGCGCGGTCGCGCTCACACTCCTGTTTCAGCTGCGCCGCGGCCTTCTCTTGCTGAGCTGCTGCCTCTGCGCGAGCGATGCTCTCGCGCTTCGTCTGCTCGACTTCTCCTCGTTCAGCCTGGAGCTTGAGGCGCTCATCATGGAGAAGCTCGTGCTCGCGCGCGATCTTCTTCCGCTCCTCATCAAGGGCGCGGCGCTGCTCTGCGAGCTCTTCCTCGACTTGTTGCCTTATGTGAGCGCGCTCTTCCTCAAGTGCCGCGAGCTGTTCTTCGTGCTCGTGCTGGAGCTGCGCGAGGTGCTCTTGATGCGTCGCCTCGATTTCATCGCGCCGCCGCTGGAGCTCCTCATCATACGCGTGCTTCTCATCCTCGAAAGCCTGGCGTTCGCGCTCGAGCTCTGCGCGTTCCTGCTTGAGCTGCTCCGCCTGCGCAATGAGTGATTCCGCTTCAGCGCGTTCTCTCGCGATGCGCTCGGACTCCTCGGCGAGTTGCTGCTCACGCTCTGAAACTGTTGCGTGGCGTTCCTGGAGCTCTGCGTGCTTCTCCTCGTACGAAGCTTGGAGTTCCGCCTCAACCTCGTCGAGTTTCTTGAGGTAAGCGGCTTTCGCCTTCTCAGCCTCTGCGCGGGCCGCGGCGAGCGCCTCCCGCTCTTCACGCAGCCGCTTGGCGAGTTCTTTCTCGAGGTCTTTCGCCGCCTTCCCCGTTGCGAGGAAGCGGCTGTGCGCGAGATCCGCAGACTTCCGCGCGAGGTCTGCCTTGAGCGCGTCGAATTTCTTCTTGAGCTCCTCGTACTCTGCTTGTTTCTTCTCAGAGAGCTCTTTCTTGAGGCGCTCCTCGTATTCCCTAATCTTCCTGAGCGTCTGGCGCTCGTGCGCCTTGAGGATCTTGAGGAGCTGCTCTTTAGCCTTCTTGTTTCGTATCTGCTCAGCGAGGTCTTCCCGTTGTATGATATTCTGCACCCATTCAGCGAAGTCATTACGGTGCTCGTTCACGTGGTGCTCGTAGGTCTCGTCGTCAATGGCCTCGAGTGCTTCGAGAAGCTCTTTGAGGCTCTTGATGGCTTTGCCGTTCTTCAAGAGGAACTCAGAGCCTTCTGGCACCTCTTTCGCGAAGTGGTTCTCGGGCGCGCGCTCCGGCTCCTTGACGAGCTTGCTGAGCTCTTTGTGGAGTGCACGGTGCTCTTTCTCGATGTCGGCGAAGTGCGCCTCTGCGGCGCGCGTAAAGTCTGGCTGCTCTTCCTGCTCTGTAGCTTTCTCTTTCGTAGCTGGCTGCGTGTCGGTTTGGTCAACAACTTGGGAACCGGTCTCTTGATCTATTGTTTGCTCGCTTGTTTGTTGCCCTGCTTGTTCTGCTCCAGCTTGTTCCGTTACTGGCTCTTTTAGCTCTCCGCCACTCTTCTCTCCATCGCTCTTCTCTATGATTCCTGAGTCCATAGATTCGTCCATTGGTTTGGGCTCACTCCCCGCTCCCGAATCAGTACC
>RFKA01000057.1 GCA_003694385.1 Candidatus Woesearchaeota archaeon
CATCCGAACAACAAACCCCTATGCAGTTTACATGAGCCGCTTGGAAAGCCTCGAGGGGAACACGCCAGGCTTTGACCTCCTCTTTGCATCAGTCCTATGGTACTTCTTCTTCGTCGGCTTCGCTTTACTCTTCGGCGTCCTCCTCCTCTTTCACACCCCCACCCCCTTAACGATTCTCGGGGCGATTCTCGGGGGGTTCCTCGGGATGTTTTTGTTCACGAAATCAAGGGAACATTTTCACCCCCCAACCCCCTAGTCCAGCCCGTTTATGCGAACGAGTAGAGGCCCTTGAGGACGAGATAACTCCCGAAGAGAACATTCAGGGCTGCGAACCCCGCCCAGAAGCTATTGAGGAGGACGTAGACACCAAGAATCGCGTCAAACACGCTCACGGCGTTCCCCCTGAACGCGATTCCTTTCATGATAAGGGCCCCTCCAAGCAACAAGAGTATTCTCGTGGGGACATTTCCTGTGAGTAACAGGGACGCGCCCGCAGCGACATCAATGAGCCCGAGAGACTTGAGCATGAAGCCCATGCATTGAGAAGCGGGCGGAGCTTCTTAAAACAACCCCCCACTCTACACAGATACAACATAATGTATTCTATATTATTTTTCATATGGTTTTTTGTTCTGTTGGGCTATTTCGAAGAACCCCCATTTAATTTCCATATAGTATTTTATTTTCTTTTTTCTCTCGCTTTTTTTCTCTCTTCCCCTCTTTTCCCCTACTTTTTCCTACTGGGAATTAATGGGGGAATTGGTGGGGTTGGTGAGCGACAGATGACGAACATATTATTTTCTTTATAGAAATTATATTTTTCTTTTTCACTGGACAACTGCGCCAAAGCATTTTAAACGCTCTCGACTGCACCAAGAGAATGCTGCGCGAGGACATCAAGCCGAGAGCCTACCAGTCAGCAATCGCTGAAACAGCCGCGCAGCACAACACACTCGTCGTTCTTCCGACAGGCATGGGCAAGACCCTCATCGCGGAACTCGTTCTTGAGCGCAGGCTCAGCCAATACCCCGGAGGAAAAGCACTCATCCTCGCACCGACGAGGCCACTCGTCCAGCAGCATTGCAACACGTTCAAGGAAGAACTCGAGCTCGAAGACGAAGAAATAGCGATGTTCACGGGGACGGTGAAGCCGGAGAAACGAGCGCAGCAATGGAAGCGCGCACGCATCATCTTCAGCACACCGCAAGGCCTCGAGAATGATATCCTCGGAAACCGCATTACACTCAGCGATGTTGTGCTGCTCGTCGTCGACGAGGCTCACCGCGCGGTAGGGGATTATGCGTACGTCTTCATTGCCGAGCGCTACCGGAAACAAGCAAGCCACGAGCGCATCCTCGCGCTCACGGCGAGCCCGGGTAGCGACAAGGAGAGCATTGAGCGCGTCTGCACAAACCTCGGCATCGAAGAGATTGAAGTGCGCACAGCACAGAGCCCCGATGTCCAGGAATACATACAAGCAATCGATGTCACACACGTCACTGTCAAGATGCCCAAGGAGTTCCGCGGGCTGCACAGCACGCTGCAAGAACTCTTCACGGACATTATCAGTCGCGCACGCGCAATGGGCGCGCTCAACAAGCAGGCCTTCACGAATAAAACAACACTGCTGAAGGCCCAAGCCGCACTGCATGCGAGCGCCGCGCGAGGACAAAAAGACTACGGGACGCTCAAGACGATGTCGTTACTCGCGGAAGCACTCAAGGTACAACACGCAATCGAGCTCATTGAGACGCAGGGCGTCACCGCGCTCAATGCCTACCTCGACAAGCTCGAACAAGAGGCTGCTCGCGGGCAGTCAAAAGCCGTGAAGAACCTCGTTGCGAACCCCCTCTTCGCAGAGGCTCGCAGGAAAAGCGCGCAGCTCAAAGCTGCGGCAATCGAACACCCCAAACTGCGAGCCGTGAAGAAACTCCTCCTCCAAGAGCGCTACGCCAACCCGGACTGCAAAGTCATTCTCTTCACGCAGTACCGCGACCAAGCAGTCACCGTGAAGGCAGCCCTCGACAGCGTCATGGTCACGAACAAAATCTTCGTCGGCCAAGCAAAGAAAGGCGAAACGGGGATGAGCCAGAAGGAGCAGCGAGCAATCCTAGAGGGCTTCCGGGCAGGCGAGTTCACATGCCTCATCGCGACGAGCGTGGCCGAAGAAGGCCTAGATATCCCCAAAGTCGACCTCGTCGTCTTCTATGAGCCAGTCCCCAGCGCCATCAGAACCGTGCAGCGCCGCGGACGCACGGGGCGTCTCGAGCGCGGCCGCGTCGTCATGCTCGTCACAGATAAAACAAAGGATAGCGCGTACCGGTGGGTGGCGCACCACAAAGAGCGACGCATGTATCGCGCCCTGAAAGAAGTGCGTGCCGCGCTGAAAAAAGGAGCGTTCTCAGCACCCGCCATTGAACAATCCCCACGCCCTAAACACCCCGTGCGCATCACCGCGGACCACCGAGAGAAAGCGAGTGGCGTACTCAAAGAACTCGTGAACCTCGGCGCGACACTCACGCTCGAGCAACTCGCCACTGGCGACTACCACTTGAGCGACCGCGTCGTCGTCGAATACAAACGCGTCCCTGACTTCGTCGACAGCATCATTGATGGGAGGCTCCTCAGTCAACTTCGTGCTCTGCGCAGCTACCCCCGCGCCCTCATCATCGTCGAGGGGGATGAAGACCTCTTCGCCCAGCGCAACATGCACCCGAACGCGATACTCGGTATGCTCGCCACGATTAGCGTGAATTATAATATCCCGCTACTTTTCACGCGCACGCCTCGAGAGACAGCCGCCCTCCTTTTCCTCATCGCTCAACGAGAGCAAACAGAGGGCAGGGAGCACTACGCGCCGCGCACGCAGAAACCAATGACGCTCACGGAACTCCAGGAGTTCATCGTCAGCTCACTCCCCGGTGTCGGCGGGAGCTTAGCGAAAGCCCTGCTTGAGCACTGCGGCAGCGTCCGTGCAGTCATGAACGCTTCGGCTGAAGAACTGCAGGCCGTCGAGAAGATCGGTCAGAAGAAAGCGAAGGAGATACAGGAGACACTCACAGCGCGTTACGAGCGCGCTCGATGAAGCGTGGCAAACCCTCGATTTGTCTGAGCGTCGTGAATGTTAAGAGTTGCCGGACGCGGTTATTCACACGCACACCTCGGCGGCCGCACTCCTTGTAGAAGTAACGATAGAGCTGTTTGCCATGCTCGTCGAGATCAGTAAGGATGAGCACCTCTTCCTCATCAATGGACTCTACGACACGGTAGAGCGGGCCATCAAGTACCCGCACATTCGTGAAGCCGAAGCCCTCAAGCGCGCGCTTATCATTCTTTCCCTCAACGATCGTGAGGAACGAGCGGTGCTCGTGCAGCGCTTCGAGGAGGCGCTCGAGGTCGTCACGAGAGAGCACTGCCGTCTCGCCCCGAGGCCTCCGCAGTTTCTCGCGACGCAGCTTCATATATGTAACACCTTCGGATAGTTAGTCAAGTCAGTATATCCTTGTTTTGTGACGACGATGGTGTCTTCGATGCGGACACCACCGACGCGGCGGTAGTAGAGGCCCGGTTCAATCGTGATGACATCGCCCGCCGCGAGCCTGCCTTTCACCTGTCCAATGCGCGGCGCTTCATGAATCTCGAGGCCGACGCCGTGCCCCGTACCATGTATGAATCCTTCGGAGGCGCTCGTCTCATAACCAGCCTCCAAGAAGACTTGTTCGGCCGCCTCGTGCACCCGCCGAACAGGAACGCCTGCCTGTACGGTGGCGAGGGCAGCCGCTTGCGCCGCGAGCACCGTGCGCCAGAGTTTTCGCAGGGAAGGGGGTGCGGGCCCCTTGCACACGGTACGCGTCATGTCAAACCAATAGCCTGTCTCCATGCTCCTGGGGAAGAAGTCAAGCATGATGGGCTCTCCTGCGCGCAGAACGCCAGCGCCATGCTCGTGGGGAGAGGCCGTTTGCAAGCCGTGACTGATGATGAGTTCTGGCGCAGAACACGCGTACGCGAGGAGCACACGCCGCGCTTCTAGGCGGAGGCGTTCAGCGGTGAGCGCCTGCCCGTCGACGAAGAGGGCTCCGCGTTTCACCGTGCTCTGCTTGATAAGGCGTAAACACGTAGAGAGCGCCGCGACAGTCGCGTCTCGTACCGCACTGATGAGGCGGCGCTCGCGCCTCGTCTTACATCGCCGCTCGGGATACAACTCTCCTATGTGTACGTGGAGGCGGCGCCGGATGTGCTCGACGATACGCACGGGACTCGTTGGTGACATGCGCACAGAACGGATGCCCCTCTGGGCGAGGAAGCGAAGTGCCGCGCCCGCAAGGGAACCGTCGGGCCCGAGAACTGTTCGTAGAGGCACCGCGGTGATGCCGCGTAGCCGCCGCAGACGCGGCAGTTCAAGCGCTGATGCGAGGACGTATCGGGTGCGGCCCGTATCAATGAGTGCGACGGGGTCGCTCACGGGCACGCCGAGCACGTACCACATGTCGGGGTCGCTCGTCGAGGCAATGAGGAGCTTCGTTCGCATCCTCACCCCGAATGCGGGGCGCTTTTATAGCTTTCCGATTGTGCGACTCAACTCCGCCATTTCCAACCCTGCAGACTCACCGCCACGAAGTGGTTGCATCTTTCTCCAAGCAGCCGCAGACAGGCGCGTCACGTTCTCTTGCGCCCATTGCGCCCCTAAATAACTGTGGATAAATACGGGGGGCTGGAGGAGGGCCGAAATGCGTAAATGGTATCGTAAGAAGTAATATAAACCCTTGAACGAAGGGAACCACGGAGGTGAGGAGCTTTGTTTCGACGACTACGGCGGCAAGTGAAGGACGTAGAGCGTCTCGAAGAGATACTCGCAATTCTCGTGAAGCGGGGTTTCGG
>RFKA01000004.1 GCA_003694385.1 Candidatus Woesearchaeota archaeon
CTCCAGCACAGGCCGGTAAATCTCAGGACTAGTTGGCAAGAGCACTCCTCGCTCAACGACGCTGCCCGTGAGCAGTTGCTCTGCGGCGAGCGCGACAGGCAGGCCGACTGTTGTTGCCATTGCGCTCCACCCGTTGCCTTCGTAACGCATCGAGCTCGTCAGGCGTATCATGTTCCCCTCAGGGTAGCGCACGTCTGCACAGTGCTGCATGACGACCGCATCCTGTTCCCCCTCCTTGTAGGCGAGGCGCTGGCGCATTGTCTCAGCGAGCAGAGACAAGGGTGTTGAGCAGTTCTTGGGCAGTTGCTGGTTGCTGAACAAGCCGAGATAGTCGAGTTGCGAGAGGACGCGGTCGTGCTCTGGCATCCCGAGGCGCGCAGCAACGTGGGCGCGGGCATCGCCGTTCACGTTCCGATGCAACAGCGTGCTGAGGACGTCACGATAGTTTCGTTCTCCATTGAGTGGCGTCTCGTCTAAGTAGCCGAGCAATTGGAGACTCTGCATGAAGGAGCCCCAGCCTGGGTGACGGAGCGTGCCACGAATGAATGTGCCTTTCTCGAGTTCTCTCTCGAGGCCATAGGCGCGGAGGTAGGGGAACGCGTCTCTATTGTAGAACCCTTCATACGGGGTGTTGAAGACTGTTACGGGAAAGGTGTTGTTGTAGAGTGCCCCGTTCTCAATGAGTACTGGTGTGCCGCCGCGGAGGAATTTCGCGCTGGCTTTTGCAGAGCGGAGAACTTGAACGGGGCTCCAGCTTACTTTATACCCGATGGGGTTCGCGTCTGCTTGTGCGGGCACGCCGCCGCAGTGTGACTCGAACGAGCATATGCGCGCCCGTTCCCGATGGATACTCTCAATGAGCGCCGCGGCACTCATGTGGTCGAGGCCCGGGTCGAGGCCGCACTCATTGAGGAGCGTGACACCCTTGGCTCTTGCAGCTTTGTCGAGCGCGCGCATCTCTGGCCCTGCGTAGCTGCTCGTCACGAAGTGCGTGCCGTGCCGCACGCACTGCTCTGCGAAGCCCGGAAGGAGGCTTGCTTGCGTGAGCCCAATCACGACGTCATGCTCTTCGATGAGTCGCTCGAGCTCCGGCGGCTCCGGGCTCACTGAGTGTGTGATGCCGTCCGTGTTTCCTCTCTGTTGGCGGATCGTGTCGAGTACCTTGTTGATGTTCTCCAGCTTAATATCGACGATGTGCACTGGGTAGAATTGTGAAAGGTATTCGATTGCGGGCCCCGCCACCATGCCCGCACCAATAACGAGTACTCGCTGCGTTACCATCACTGCGTCGCCAAGCGGCTTTTGTACCTGCTTACCAGTTATACTTACTTATAAGTATTGTGCTCGAGTGCCTCTCTAAACAGGAATTATCAGTGTAAAATAACCAGGACCTCTCCCTAGTACCACTAATGAATGGTTACAAAACGAAACATTTATATATGAGTACTACTATACAGTGGAACAAGGGGGTTGCGAGGAGGACTGATCTCATCGATCACGCTCTTCTACCACCTCACCACCCTTCGAGCGCCGACTCGGAACCCCCTGCTTTTCTTCATGAATGAACCGCGTGGCTTCCTCCAGTTTCTCGACGATAATTCATCACCAAAACCCAAAATGTTACTATTCACAAGTCTTAAATACTGACTTTGTTTTCGTGAGAACTGTATGGGGTACTCCCTAGCGAGCACAGACGCGTATCTCGCTGCGCGGCGGAGCGGTAGCCTGCGCATGGCAGACGAAGCTGATAGGCTTCATTACAGCCGAGCAATGGGGAGAAACTACGCAGTTCCCCCCGCTATGGATTACACGGCTCGCTCATTGAGAACGCCCTCTGTGCTCAACGAGCCCTTCAGCCCTGGAGCAATGGAGTCTTTTGAGCAAGAACGCGTAGGAAAGCTTCTCTCTCAAGAGTATAGGCTACTCGAGCGGCGAAGAAATACATGGCTCATTTAGAGCTGGGCGTGTTGTCTGGCAGTGTTGTCTGGCTGTGTTGTCTGGCAGTGTTGTCTGGATAAGTGTTATAAATAACGTTTCATGCTCTTCCCTTGATGTTTGATATCAGGAAGGTACTCGTCATCCTCGTCATCAGCGTCCTCTATGCTGCGTTCGTCTTCAGCTTCGTCTACGCAGTGTACCCCACGCCCAAGTGGGATGACTACTGCGCCGAGCGTGCCTACCCACCCCCAACGAAGCCAGTCGATGAAGCCTGCCCGTTCAACCGCGCCGTCCAAGAACAACGACAAGCATGCCTCGACGAGAAAGGGTTGCCGCGTGATACCTACGACGATAATGGCTGCGTCGTCAGCATCACGTGCGACCCCTGCCAGCGCGACTACGAAGCGGCAAAAGACGACTATGCACTCATCTACTTCCTCATCACAGCAATTCTCGGCGCGGTCAGCATCGTCGTCGCGCTGCTCCTCCCTGCTCGAGGAACAGTGAACGAATGGGTTGGCTCAGGACTCCTCCTTGGCGGCGTTATCGTCATCTTTGGTGGCACAATCGTCACGTTCGGCGACCTCTATACATGGCTCCGGCCAGTCGTGATGCTCGCAGAACTTATTCTCGTCATCTACCTCGCGTACAGGCTCTGGGGGAAAGACTAGAACGCGAAGCGCTTCTTGCCACGCAGTTGCGTTCTCTGCATCTTCTGCATGAGCTTCTGCATATCCTTCTCGCTCCCCACGCCCTTGAACGCCTTCATGAGCTTCTTGCTCTGCCGGTACTGCTTGAGCAAACCGCGCAGCTCAGCGATGGACGAGCCGCTGCCACGCGCGATACGCTCGAGACGACTCCCCGAGATGAGTTCGGGCTCTTCGAGCTCCTGCTTCGTCATCGAGTCCATGAGGTAGCGCCAGCGCTGGAGCTTCTCGTCCTGCACATCAAGCGCTTCTTTCGGAATGTCCAGACCGCCAAAGCCGGGGAGCATCTTCATCACTTTGTTCAATGGCCCCATCTTCTTCATCGCCTGCATCTGCTCGTAGAGGTCAAGGAGGTTGAACGAGCCCGATAAGAATTTCTTCCCGAGGTCCTGGGCCTGCTCCTCACTTATCGCTTCCTTAGCTTTCTCGAGCAGCGCCTCGAGGTCACCCATGCCGAGCAGGCGCCCGACGAACCCCTTTGGCCGAAACTCCTCGAACTCATCAATCTTCTCTCCCGTACCGATGAAGCGAACAGGGGCTTCGGTTACTGCGCACGCAGTGAGCGCGCCGCCACCCTTGGCGGTGCCGTCGAGCTTCGTGATAATGACGCCGTTCACGTGCACCGCCTTATGGAACGCTTCGGCGTGCTGCTGCGCGCTCTGGCCAACGTCGGCGGCCATGACGAGTAACGCTGCGTCAGGCTTGACGACAGCATTAATCCTGTTCAACTCCTCGATGAGGTCGTCACTGAGTGCGTCGCGGCCCGCAGTGTCACAGATGACGAGGTCAAAGCCATGCAGTTCTTTCTCCGCAGCCTCCCAGATCTTTTGCGGGTCTTTCTCTCCCTTCATACCGAAAACAGGAACCCCGACTTGCTTGCCGAGCTGTACGAGCTGGTCATACGCGGCCGGCCGCCACGTGTCCGTCTGCACCATCGCGACCTTGAGGTTGCGCTTCGCATAGTAACGCGCGAGCTTGCCAGCAGTCGTCGTCTTCCCGTTCCCGAAGAGCCCGACGAGCATGATGCGGAAGGGCTTCTTCGTGATGGCGAGGCCGCCGCCCTCCCCGCCGAGGAAGCGCACGAGCTCCTCGTACACGATATTCACGACGAACTCTTTCTTCGCGAGCCCCACAGGTGCTTTCTCGTCAAGCGCGCGCTCCTTGATGCGCTTCGTCACGTCGAAGACGAGCTTGACATTCACGTCAGACTGCAGGAGCGAGCGCTGGATGTCCTTGACGAGCTCATTGATGAGCTTCTCATCAACGAAACTCGCGCCCGTCAGCTTACGCAGCGTTGACTTCAGCGAACTCCCGAGTTTCTCGAGGACCATGGCGGCGCAGAATCACAATTCGTTTATAAATATACCTTGTGTGTAGCCTTGTGTGCAGAAGTGGAGAAACATTGTGTGCAGAACGGGGGTGGAGGAAGGATTGTTCTGTACGGCACTCCAGGCTCTTCGAGAGCGGCGAACTTCTGCTCATTGTGGAACGCGCCGCACAAGGATGCCCCTTGGTGCTGGCGTCTGCGCGACCTTTGTCTCTCGCGATGTCTGGACAGTGGGCTGCTCTGGGCGATGAGAACTCACGAAAAACTCTTTGATTATTCCTGGCGGATCCGTGAGGTTTTAATCTGTGAGGCTTTATGCACCGGCCGGGATTCGAACCCGGGTCATCGGCTTGGAAGGCCGAGATTCTACCACTAAACTACCGGTGCGGCAGAAAGCCCTGAGAGCTCTGGAACGTATTTAAACATTCTCATAAGCTTTTTATAAATCATTCTCGCCTCGCAGTTCATGGTCTCCGTCGCCGTCTTCTCGCCCCATAACGATGACCACGTGCTCGGCATGGGTGGCACGATAGCGAAGCTCAACAAAGACGGCGATACCATCTACACGTTCATCGGGAGCTTCGGCGAACTCAGCCACCCGCACTACAAGCCAGAGGTCATCAGGAAGGCGCGCGTCAAGGAAGCACAGCGAGCGGACAAGCTACTCGGTGGCCAGGGCAACGTGCAATTCCTCGGCCTCCGCGAACTCAAGTTCGCCGAGGACTTCACGCGGAAAGGCCTCGGAGAGAAGCTCGTAAGACGGCTCAAGCAGCTCAATGTGAAACGCGTCTATCTCACGACGCCAAACGACAGCCACCCAGACCACAAGGCATTCACGAAGCTCCTCCTCGACACAATAACACAGCACGGCCTCTCCGTGAGCGTTTATGCATACGCAGTCTACCCTGCACTCAGACTCGTCAGCGCTCCCCGCAGCTTCGTCGATGTCAGCGACACTTACGGGAAGAAACTCGATGCGCTCAAAGCCTTCACAAGCCAGTTTAATCCCTTCAGCTATGTCATCACGAACAACCTCGTCTATGTTTTCACTCTCATTAAGAACGCGTTCGCTGGCTTCCTGAGAGGTGCGCGCCACGCGGAAGTCTTTTACAAACTCCGATGACCCCGACGAACAAACGGAAACTCGTCATAGCGACGGACAACTTCCTGCCGCGCTGGGATGGTATCGCCCGCTTCCTCGCAGAGATTATACCGCGCCTCAACGACTACGATATCACCATCATCAGCCCCGACTACGGCCCCTCGCCCTTCGACGAGACCATCACGCGCATCCGCGTCCCACTCCAGCGCACGAGTATCGGCGACTATACGAGCGCCCGTTGGCGGCCCGGCCTCATCAAGCCAGCCATCCGGGAAGCGGACATCGTCTTCACACAAACCATTGGGCCCATCGGTCTTCTCGCGAGCATCTACGCGCGACGCTACAAGAAGAAGCACGCGGCGTTCATCCACAGCATTGAGTGGGAACTCGTGCCCAAAGCCATCGCCTTCCCCCTCCTCAAGAAGTTCGCGTACCCCCTCACGAAGTGGCTCGCCCGCTTCGTCTATAATCGCGCGGGGCTGCTCATCGTGCCAAGCAGCAACATCGGCGACCACCTCACGTGGCAGCGCATCACAACGAAAAAAACCGTGGCGCACCTCGGCGTCGATACGAAACGATTCACGAAAGGAGACCGCGCACGAGCACGCGAGCAGCTCAAGCTCCCGAAAGACGCACTCATCGTCGGCTACCACGGACGCCTCGGCAACGAGAAGAACCTCATCACTCTCGCACGCGCTTACCTCCGGCTCAAGGCGCGGAGCAAACGACTCCTCATCGTCGGCGACGGTCTTGCCTCACTGCGGAAACAGCTCGGCGCCGTGCGCGGCGCGCTCATCGTTGGTGCGCAAGACGACGTTGTCCCGTGGCTCCAAGCAATGGACATCTATGTCCTTCCCAGCTTCACAGAAACAACGAGCCTCGCCGTCCTCGAGGCAATGAGTTGTGAGCTCCCCGTCGTGAGCAGCCCTGTGGGCTTCATCCAGCAGTACATCAAGCACGGCGAGAACGGTTTCTTCTACGAGACGAAGAACAGCTATGAACTCGCCCGTCGGCTCCAAGAACTCGCTGATAACCCCGAACTCCGGCGACGCATCGGGAGCAAGGCCCGCGCAACCGTTCAACGAAACTTCGACTGGGATGTGAGTGCGCAGCGCATCATGGAGGCACTTAACAGCCTATGAATGCGACGCTCTACAAGAAAAAAGGGGACGTAGTCCAGTGCACGGCGTGCAGTCAGCGCTGCACGATTCACCCGGGGAAGACCGGCATCTGTGCAGTACGACAGAACACTGCTGGAGCCCTCCACCTCCTCGTTTATGGGAAAGCAGTAGGCCTCAATGTCGACCCCATCGAGAAGAAACCACTCTACCACTTCCTGCCGGGAACGACTGCGCTGAGCTTCGGCACCGTGGGGTGCAACTTCCGCTGCAGCTTCTGCCAGAACTGGGACATGAGCCAAGCGAGTAAAGAGGGTGCATACTACGGCACGGACGCTCCGCCAGAAACAATCGTCCGCCTTGCGCGTACAACCAACTGCGCGAGCATCGCCTACACGTACAACGAGCCAGCAATCTTCATCGAGTACGCACACGACACCGCAAAGCTCGCCCACGAGCACGGCATTAAGAACGTCTTCGTGAGCAACGGCTACGAAACAGCGGAAGCGTTCGCTTTCATTGAGCCCTACCTCGACGCCATCAATGTCGACCTGAAATCCTTCCGCGACGCGTTCTACCGCACGCACTGCGGTGCGCGTCTCAAGCCAGTCCTGGACACGATCAAGCGCGTCGCGAAGAGCAAGGTCTGGCTTGAAGTCACGACACTCATTATCCCGGGGGAGAACGACAGCGACGAAGAACTCACGCAGATAGCGCAGTTCGTCGCAAACCTCAACCCAGAGATCCCCTGGCATATCAGCCGCTTCTTCCCACACTACAAACTCCACAAGCCATCAACACCACTCACCACGCTTGAGCGCGCGTACCGCATCGGCAAAGAAGCGGGCCTCGAGTACATCTACGTGGGGAACGCGCCAGCAGAGAACAACACGCAATGCCCACACTGCAATGCGACACTCATCACGCGCACCACCCAACACCTTTTCTCCTCACACGCCTCGTCGGTGACGAGCACCATCGAGAAAGGACGCTGCCCACAATGCAAGCACGTAATCCCCGGCATATGGACATAGCGACAAAACAGTGGCTCCTCGCACTCGCGCGCAAGGCGATAGAGACCGCACTGAAGGGCGAGCCACTCGTACCCAAGCAGCCGCCGCGCGCGGCGCGCGAGCGACGCGCATCATTCGTGACGCTCCTCAAGCACGGCGAACTCCGCGGCTGCATCGGCAGCCTCGTCGCTCATCGCACCCTCGCCGAAGACGTCATCGCGAACGCGCGCGCAGCAGCGTTCCACGACCCACGCTTCCCACCCGTCACTGCAGCAGAACTCCCCGCGCTCACGATAGAAATCAGCGTTCTCTCATCACCACAGCGCATCACTTTCACGCACCCAGCACAGCTCATCGGGAAAGGAGTCATCATCACCCACGGACACCACACCGCCACCTTCCTCCCCAGTGTCTGGGAGCAACTCCCCTCCCCTGAGCAATTCCTCAGCCACCTCTGCGTGAAAGCAGGCCTGCCCCCTGAGGAGTGGCGGCGGGGAACGCTCACTGTGGAGACCTACACAGCGGAGAAATTCTCTACGTCAAAATTCTCTACGTCAGAAGCGTAATGCCGCGTACCCGACAACCGCTGACGCATCACCACCCGCCTCGGCGCTCGTCGCGTAACGCAGCAACTCGATGCTCCATCCTTGGGCGCGGCACGCCGCCATCGCGACGAGCAAAGGAAAGCAACCACATGCGTCAAGCTCTCCCGACAAGTCGAGGTTTTTGATTGCTGCGAGCGTCTCCGCATCCCGCTGCTGCGCAACAGTGAGTGGCAGGTAATGGCTGAGGTCAGAACTCACGACCCAACACGCCCCGGGATACGCCGCGAGCAACGTGTGCGCAACAGCCTCTGCGTCTGCCGCTGAGATGTTGTGCACGAGCAACGGGAGGATGTGCGCGTCCGGCGCGACGACTTGGAGAAAGGGGAGCTGCACCTCGAGCGAATGCTCAGGAGTGTGTGCTTCCCGTAGGCGTTTGAAGAGGCCGCCAACGAGGTGCGTAGCGTCGAGCAGCTCAGTCGTGCCGAGGGGAGTCTCCCACGCTTCATGCGTGTCGAGCGCAACACCCCGGAAGCTAGCGTGGTGGGAAGGCCCGAGCAGGAGGACGTGTCGCGTCTCGCGCGGGATACGACGGTAAGCCGTCGCCGCTACGGCGCCCGAGTACGAGTAGCCGGCGTGGGGCACGATGACGCCGTGGAGCGCATTATCAGGCGCGCTCTCGCCGACGAGATGGAGGACTGCGGCGCGGAGACCCTCCGGGTCTTTGCTGTAGAACGCTCCCGCAACAGCCGGCTTCCGAACACTCATTCACTGAATAAGGCGCTGCTGCTTCATAAAAGTTCTGGCTGCCGAACTTCAGAAGAGGAGGATGAGGAAGACTGCGTAGAGCACGAGGAGCGCGAGGCCCGTCCTCCGAGAGAGGCGGCCGGAGAGCGAGGCGCTGAGGAGTACGAGCGTCGAGAGGACGAGTCCGACGACAGAAACCACGAGGACGTTCTCGGCGACGACGATAATGCCGAAGAGCCCTGAAGCCCCAATAACGACGAGGAGGTTGAAGATGCAGCTCCCGAGGATGTTCCCGAAAGCGATTTCCCGGCGGCCTCTCCACGCAGCGACGACCGTCACGGCGAGTTCAGGGATGCTCGTGCCGATCGCGATGATGCTCGCAGCAATTGCCCCTTCAGAGATGCCAGACTGTGCAGCAATCGCCACGGCGCTCTCGACGGTGAGGCGCGAGCCGAGATAAACGAACAAGCCACTGAACACGAGGATCGCGATGAGCAAGCCGGGATGGCCCGTATCCAGTTTCTCGGTGCGCGTCGACTCGTGGCGCACGAGCATGAACAGGTAGAGCAAATACACTGCGAGGAGGAAGAGAGACTCGCCAAGCGTGACGCGGCGGTCGGCGAGCATCGCGATTGCCATGAGCGTCCCCACGATGAGGAATGGCCAATCAATATGCCGGCCAGCCTTAACAGCGAGTCCTTTCCCGACGATCGCGCCGAGCGCGAGCACGAGGAAAACATTCGCAATGTTACTCCCAAACGCGTTACCAATGACAATCTCGCTCGCATCACTCGTGACCGCGACGATACTGCTCGCAAGTTCGGGAAGCGACGTGCCAATACTCACGACGGTCACCCCGATAACCATTGGTGAGATGCCGAGGCGAAGCCCGAGTCGCTCAGCTGCATGCGTGAACCAATCACTGCTCTTCACGAGCACAGCCAGCCCAAGGATGAGGAGGAGGAACCAGACGAGCATACCCCTAAACAGGCACCGTGGTTTTTAAAATCAACGTCTCAGCAGCCATCAGAGTCGCAGGCTCGTGATCTTACTGATGCCGTGCTCGTTCATGCTGACGCCGTAGAGCGTGTCCGCTTCGCTGATGACGCCATCATTATGGCTGATGATGATGTACTGCGCCCGTTCACAATACTCCCTAATGAGCTTCGCGAGCAACTGACTATTGTGCTTGTCAAGCGCCGCGTCGACCTCGTCGAGGATATAGAAGGACGCTGGTTCGTGCTCCTGCACGGCGAAGAGGAAGGCGAGCGCCGTCATCGTCTTCTCACCACCAGAGAGCGAGCGGATGTCCAAGTATTTCTTCCCCGTCAAGCGCACTTTGATGGTGAGGCCACCATTGAAGGGGTCTTTTGCATCCTCGAGCTCGAGGAACGCCTGCCCCTTCTTGCTCAGGCGACCGAAGAAATGCTTGAAGTTCTCATTGACGACTTCAAACGTGCGGAGGAAGAGCTCGCGCTTCTTCGCGTCAATCTCATTAATCATGACCAGGACGTCTTCGCGCTCCGTCCCGAGCGTTTCCTTCTTCTTCATGAGCGAGGCGTACTCTTGCTCTACCTGCTCGTAAATCTCGAGGGCCTTCATGTTCACTGCGCCGATGTTCTCGACGAGCCGCTCGAACTCACGCACCTCGAGCTTGATATCTTCTTCGCTCTTCTCGCTCGTCGGGTAAGGCTCAACGCCCTCATATTGGCGCTCTTCTTCCTCGAGGCCTGCGAGTTCCGCTTTGAGCCGTGCACGCTCCACAGAGAACGCGGTGTTCTGGTGCTCGAGCTCCCGTTCTCGCGCTTGCAACTCACTCGTTTGCCCCTCACGCTTTCGAATCTCTTCTTCCAGCTTGTTGCGCTTCGTGAATAACTCCTTGAACTGGCTGAAGAATTTCTGCTCTTGCTTCTCTTTCGCCTTGAGCTCCTTCTCTTGCTTCGCGATGCTCGCTTTCAGGGTCTGCAGTTCCTTCTCGAAAGCCTTGCGTTCTCGCTCCTGCTGCTTCAGGATCTCGGCGACCCGCTCCGCCTCCGGACCGAGAATCTTCGTGACCTCGCTCTCGCTCGTGCGCAGTTCCGCAGTGAGTTCGCCGATCTCGTTTTTGAGCTCTGCCTTCTTCTCCTCGAACGTGTTGAGCTCTGCGAGCACCGTGGGGCTGCGCAGGGCGTTCATCTGGTCGCGAAGCTGCTGTTTTTGTATCTTGAGCTGGCCGAGCTGCGTCGTCGCGTCGCCGAGCTTATTCGTCGTCTCATTGATGCGCTCGTCGAGCTGCGCGAGCTGTTTCTGCAACCGTTGTTTCTCATCCTTCGAGAGCCCCGCGTCTTCGCTATCGATATGCAGGCTCTTCTCCGTCTTTATAATCTCGCCTTCGAGTGTCGCCTTGAGCTCGCGCAGGCGCGTGATGAGCTCCTCGTTCTCATGCCGCTTGTGCTCGAGCCGCCCGATCACCTGTTCGAGGTCTGCAATCTCCGCGCGGAGTTTCTCGAGCTTCTCGCTCGCCTCTTTCTGCTGGAAACCCAGCCCTCTGCGGCGCGCGCGGAACCCCCCCTGCATCGCTCCCGACGTCTCGATGAGGTCGCCTTTGAGCGTCACCATTCGCATCGATCCAACGCCGAGCTTGCGCGCGTGCTCCAGCGTGTCGACGACAACCGTGTTGCCGAAGACGAACTGGAAGACCTTCGCGTAGCGCGGGTCGTGGCTGACGAGTTCTGTGCAGAGCCCGACGACTGCCTTGTTTTTCGTCGTGAGCTTTGCGCTCGGCGGTGCGCGGAGCTTGTTCATCGGTAGGAATGTCGCGACGCCGAGCTTATGCTCACGCAAGTGCTTGATGCAACGCGCCGCCACTTCATCCGTGTCGACGACGATACTGTTAATGCGTCCCCCCGCCGCAATCTCGAGCGCGAGGGCGTACTGCTCGCGTACCTGCCCGAGCTCACTCACCGTGCCATGGATGCCCTTAATCGTTCCCTTGCGCTTGAGCTCCATAATACGCTCGATGGCTTGACCACCAGCGATGCGCTCGCGGATATTGCTCTGCTGCGCTTCGACCTTCGCGAGTTCCTCTTTCCTGCTCAAGAGTTTTTGCCGGGCGGTCTGGAGCTGCGCGACGATACTGCTGTCTTCTGTCAGCGCAGTGTTGAGCTCCTTCGTCGCTTTTTTGAACGCTTGCTTCTTCTGCTGCAGCGCTTCGAGTTCTTGCTTGTGCGCCGACTTGATGGCGAGCACCTTGGCAATCTTCTCGTCGATTTGCTCGAGCTTTATCTCCACGCGGTCCTTCTCGCGCACCAGCTCCTGCTGCTGCTCACGGAGCCGAGCGATTTCTTCCTGGAGCCCGTCCGCCTCTTTATCCAGCGCTTCGATTTGCTGGTCGAGCTTCGACGCGTCCTCCATGTTGTGCTTCTTCCTGAACTCCTGGATGCGCTGTTCGAGTTTCGCAATGCCTTCTTCGCGCAGCTTGATGCGCTTCTCTATGTCGGCGCGCTCTTTCTCCATGCGCCGTATTTTCTCGAGGTGCTCGTTGTGCGTTCGTTCGAGCTCTGCTTTCCGCTCGTCGAGCTTCGCGAGCTCCTGCGTCACGCTTTCGACGCGCTGTGCATTCACCGCGAGCTCGACTTTCAGCGCTTCAACCTCCTTGTGGAGCTGCACTTGCTCTTTCTCACCGCGGCGCTCGACCTCCTTATTGATACGCTCAATCTCCTCGCGCCGCTCCGCAATCTCCTTCGCGAGTTTCGCACGCTTCTCTACGAGCTTCTCGAGTTCTTGTGCCTGCCGCGCAGCCTTCTTCTCGAGCTTCTCGAGCTCTTGCGTCCTCTGTTGCTTCTTGTTGACGATGAGTGTGACCTTGTTCCGTTTAATCTTCTCGTCAAGCTCCTTGAACTTCAGTGCCTGGTCGCGCTCTTTCTTGAGCTCTTGCAGGTAGGCTTTGCGCTCCGCCAGGACGATATCCGCCTCGTTGAGTTTCTGCTCGACGCGGCCGAGTTCACGCAGCGCCTTCTCCTTCTTCTCCTCATAGAGGTTGATGCCTGCAATCTCCTCGACGATGCCGCGCCGCTGCTGCGTGCTCATCTCGATCAAGTGGTTGATGTCGCCCTGGAGGATGATATTGTAGCCGTCAGGGTCGATGCGGTCCTTGCTGAGCGTGTCGAGAATTTCTTGCCGACTACTCACTTCGCCGTTCAGCTTGTACACGCTCTGCCCCGTCTGCTTCACGATGCGCGTGATCTTCAGCTCTTCCTGCTCGCCGAAGAGTTTGTTCTCGTTGCTGAAGACGATGCTCACCTCGCCGCTCTTCGCAGGGCTCTTCCGCTTCCCCCCGTTATAAATGAGGTTTGCGCTCTTCTCTGCGCGCAGCCCTTTCGCGCTCGCCTTCCCAAGAACGAAGCAGATGGCATCGAGCACATTGCTCTTTCCCGAGCCATTCGGTCCGAGAATACAGTTAAAGGCGGGCCCAAACACGATCTCCGTCTTATTCGCGAAGCTCTTGAAGCCCTTCATTTCGAGACGGAGAATGCGCGTCACGGCAACGTCACCACTCTCGACCGCCGCGAGGACGCTATATAAATGTTTTTGTCTCGCCGCGCTATGCGAGCCCGTGTTTCTTGAGAAGCCGCTCCGTCTCCAGCTTTGCGCGACCCTGTACGAGGAGCTTGCCTGTCGTGTACTTGATGACAGTCGCGCCCGGCCCCTTCATTCTGAGCACTTCATACGGCGTCTTCGGTGCGACGAAGGAATACCCGTGTGCCCTGAGAGCCTCAAAGGCAGTAATCACTGCCCTGTGCCGTGCCTCGTTCGCGTAGCTCACGAGCGTCCGCTGGCCCGCCCCCTCGACAATGGCGCGGTAGGGAGCCCAGCTCTTCCTGAAGAGTGACTGGTAGCGTGGCGTGTCATAA
>RFKA01000058.1 GCA_003694385.1 Candidatus Woesearchaeota archaeon
GCCTTGAAATGTTCCCTTACCCGAGCGGCTACCTCCACATGGGCCACGTGCGGAACTACAGCCTCGGCGACGTCAAGGCACGCTTCGAGCGGATGCGGGGCAAGAACGTCCTCTACCCTATGGGGTATGACAGCTTTGGACTCCCCGCCGAGAACGCCGCCATCAAGCATGGCGCAGACCCCCACGAGTGGACCGAGAAAAATATCGCTGGCATCAAGGAGCAGCAGCAGCTGCTCGGGCTTAGCTATGACTGGAGCCGTCAAATCGTGACGAGCCATGCCGACTACTACCGCTGGAACCAGTACCTCTTTCTCCAGCTGCTCAAACGGGGGCTTGCGTACAGAAAAGACGGCTTCGTGAACTGGTGCCCGCAATGCAACACCGTCCTCGCGAACGAGCAAGTCATTGACGGGAATTGCTGGCGGCACGAACAGACCCCTGTGGAGAAAAAGCGCCTTGAGCAGTGGTACCTCAAGATAACTGCTTATGCTGATGAACTCCTGGACACGAGCAAGCTCACCCACTGGCCGGAACGCGTCAAACGCATGCAGCACAACTGGATAGGCAAGAGCACTGGCACGCTCATCGACTTCAAGATTCAAGAGCGCGATATGACCATTAGCACATTCACGACCCGCCCCGACACCGCCTTTGGCATCACCTATCTCGTGATTGCTGCCGAGCACCCTCTCGTCGAGGAACTCATCAAAGACGAGCCTGAGGAACGCCAGCGCGCCGTACGGGAATTCTGCAAGCGCGTGCAACAGCAGAGCATTATCGAGCGGACCGCTGAGGGCAAAGAGAAGAACGGCATCTTCACAGGCAAGCACGCCATTAACCCACTCACTGGCGAGGCCGTCGAGCTCTGGGTTGCTGATTACGTCCTCGCTGATTATGGCACTGGAATCGTCATGGCAGTCCCAACGCACGACCAACGCGATTTCGCGTTCGCAGAGAAATACGGCTTGCCGCGTCGGCTCGTCATCAGCCCCACGGCCTTTGACCTCGACGAGAAAAAAATGACGCGCGCCTACGTTGATGATGGTGTCCTCGTGAATAGCGGTGAGTTTGACGGTATGCACAACCGCGATGCCATCGGCGCCATCACGGCGAAGCTTGAAGAACTCGGTGCCGGGAGGGCTACGACGACATACAAGCTCAGAGACTGGCTCATCAGTCGGCAACGCTACTGGGGAACCCCCATCCCCATCATCTACTGCGACTCCTGTGGCATAGTCCCCGTCCCCGAGAAGGACCTCCCCGTTACCTTGCCCAAAGTCGATTTCAGCAAAGGCGGGAACCCCCTCGCGACCGCAGAGGACTTCATTAAGACCCCCTGCCCCCAGTGTGGAAAACAAGCTCGCCGGGAAACAGACACGATGGATACCTTCGTCGATAGTAGCTGGTACTTCCTCCGCTTCTGCGACCCTGCGAACACGAAGGAACCCTTCAGCAAGCACGTAGTCGAAACCTTCATGCCCGTCGACCAGTACATTGGCGGCATCGAGCATGCAGTCCTCCACCTCCTCTATGCCCGATTCTTCACGAAAGCACTCCGCGACCTCGGCCTCCTCTCTTTCGACGAGCCCTTCACCCACCTCCTCACGCTTGGCATGGTCACGAAGGATGGCGCGAAGATGAGCAAGAGCCTCGGGAACACCGTCGACCCCGGCGCCATCATCGACCGCTACGGCCCCGATACGGCACGACTCTTCATCCTCTTCGCTGCACACCCGGAAAAAGAACTCGAGTGGAGCGACCAGGGTGTGGAATCGATATACCGCTTCCTCCACAAACTCATCGCCCTCATGCGCGGCGCGGCGCACGAGCCGGCGAAACACGACGCATTCATCACGAGCAGACTGCACAACACCATCAAAAACGTCACGGACGAAATCGAGCGTTTCCGCTACAATACCGCTATCCAGCATCTTATGGAGTTCACCCACGACCTCGCCCGCTATGCGGGAGGCGCGGCGGGAGGAGTGAGTGCCGCACTCTACGACGAAGCACGCGACACACTCCTCACGCTCCTCTGCCCTTTCATTCCTCATCTCTGCGAGGAACTCTGGCATGAGCGTGGGCACGATGGCTTCCTCAGTATTGCCTCGTGGCCAACGCACGATGAGAACAAAATCGACGAGGCGCTCGAGCACCGCTACGCACAGCTCGACAAGCTCCGCAGCGACATCAGAACCGTCCTCCACCTCGCGAAGATTGATAATCCATCACGCATCACGCTCTTCACAGCACCGCAGTGGAAACACGACTTCTTCAGGGAACTCAAGAAGGAGCTCGCAAAGACGAATGACCCTAAAGTGCTCCTCAACACGCTTGTGCCGCGCTTCAAAACACACGCAAGAGACATCACGAAGCTCCTCCCCGGCGTGCTCAAGAACAGGAGCAAGCTTCCCCTCTACGATACGACGGAGGAAGAAGAGACAGCACACCTCAAAGAGTACGCCGATGAACTCAGCGGGGAATTCGATTGTTCCATCATCGTGGAACGAGCCGCTTCGGCCAAGGAGGAGAAAGCGCGTACAGCCCTCCCCGGGAAGCCCGCCATCATCGTCGCAGACTGACACAACCTTTAAAAGTGTTGCTCCGTGCCCAACGCTCATGGCTCGCCGCAGACGACGGAAACTCGAAGAGAAGCACCTCACGAAAAGCATCGACCGCTTAGCAGCAGAGAAGCGTCGCCGAGAGCGAACAATCCTTGCTTGGGGAGTTATCATCATCCTCGCCATCTTCATGGCAATCGTCTTCTTTAGTTCCCGCGACTCAGGAGGAGACGAGTACCGCCCGCTCGCAGAATGCATGACTGCCGCTGGCGTCGCCATGTACGGCACAGACTGGTGTCCGCACTGCCAGGAACAAAAACGCCTCTTCGGCAAGGCCTTCAAGGAGATACGCTACTACAACTGCGACTACGCGAAAGCGTGCGTCGAGCAAGGAGTGGAGGGCTACCCGACCTGGATTTTCGCAGATGGCTCCCGTCTCACAGGAACCCAACCGCTTTCCGTGCTCGCAGAAAAAACCAACTGCTCAGCAGTGATGCCCCCCGCGTAGAGCCTTACTCTGCGAGACAATTCCTCTGCGAAAATTCCGCGAAAAAATTTATAAAACATCTTCTCATAGGTGGACTAAGTGATGACGCGAGGTGGTGATGGTGACGTGGCGGACATATGGACCAGTACTCATTCTTAGCGGGTTTACGGTGCTCGCAGTGCTCCTCATCCTCGTCGGGAGTGCACCAGCCCCTACGGGGAACGTCGCCGCACCGCTACCGAGCAAGGTCTCAGGTAGGATACCAGGGGGGAGCTCGCCGAGCGCAACGCCCAGGACGCTCGAGCAACGGGCGTATGGGATCGACGCCTATACGTGTGCAGACCTCGCCCTCCTGCGCTGTGGCCTCGACAACTACCAGCGCGCTCTCGATGGCTACATCAGTGCCCTGAAACTCCAGCCCTACACCTATTGTGGCGGGCAGGACTGTGCGGCGTGTACAGCGAAGCTCTGGAACGAGCTCAGCAAGCGTGTGCCGCTCCCACGACAGATGAGCCAAGCGCTCGAGCACTGTTTTGTAGCGAATAACGCCGGTTGAGCGCTTATGGGAGAACGCGCAGAGAATATCGTGGCAATAACAGTTGTTGCACTCGTGAGTATAGCAGTTATCATGTTCTGGCCCCGCCCCGCCCCTGCTGCGCCTCAAACAGACTTCATAATGAATGACCCGCACCTCGGCGAGGAAGGCCAAGCAATCATCGTCTACTGTGATTACACCATCGAAGCCTGCAGGACATTCATTAACGAGACTGTGCCGCAGTTAGAACCTCTCATCACGGCAGGGAAAGCTTATCTCGTGATGCGGGACTATCCGCTCAGCGAGCAAGGACTCCTCGCTGCGGAAGCAAGTGAGTGTGCGGATGAGCAAGGACTGTTCTGGGCGTACCTCCCCCACCTCGTGGCGAGCCCTAACGTCACCCTTAGCGGCGCGAAAGCGGCAGGCCTTGATACGAATGACTTCCGACGCTGCCTTGAAGCGAGACGCTATGAAACAGAAGTGGAAGATGATGTGTCCCGAGCCCGCACGCTTTACGTCACCACCGCACCAACAATCATTATTGGGAACGAGCGAACGACAAGCCCCTCATTCACCAGCATTGAGCGACTCCTCGCCCAAGCATGACCCTGTGACCCTGGCACAGATGAGTGAGAGCAGGCCCCAGGGAATCCTCTGTGAATAATACCTTGCAATAATACATTGCGCTCGGGTTGTGAACACTTGGGAAACTATATAAACGCCCCTGAACAGGAGCAACAAGATGCTAAGCGACTACTTTCTCAACCCCTACGGCCTCTGGACCGCCCTGGCGCTCCTCCCCCTCATTCTCCTCTATCTCATTAGGCCCAAACCGAAACTCGAGCGCATCCCCAGCCTCCTCTTCATCCTACGCGACCTCGGCCGAGACAACACGAAGAGCTTCTTCAGGAACTTCCTCAAAGATTTCCTCCTTGTTCTCCAACTCCTCTTCATCCTCTTCCTCATCGCCGCCGCCGCGAAACCTTACCTGCGCGTTCCCCGTACTGAGCTCGTCGAGCAAACAGTCCTTATCATCGACGTGAGCGCCAGCACACAAGCCGGCCACTTCAACACCATTCTCGACCGCGCCAGGGAGAATCTCGGCAAAGAAAACACTATCATCCTTGCGAAAGGCCACCCAGAAGTGCTCGGAGAGCACCTGAGCATCAGGAAAGCGGAGAACCTACTGGACACGCTTGAACCGACGGACACCACAACAGACCTTACGGGAGCGCTCCAGCTTGCAAACCAGTACACGGGGCCCGGCACGCGCGTCGTCGTCATCAGTGATTTCATCCCTAGCGCGGGAGACCCCGACTATGACACTGCAGCCGACGCCCTCGATGCCCTCGGAGCAACAGTTGTGTACGAGCCGGTCACGAGCAGCGGAGACAACATCGGCATCACCGACCTTCGCGTCGGGCCAGCCCGCTCGAGTCTCTGGGTCAAAAACTATGCCTCGAGGCCAAAATCCGTCACACTCAGCATCGCGGGGAACGAGCAAGAAGTCCTCCTCGCGAAAGGGGAGACGAAGCGCGTCGACTTCGACACCCCCACCGGCGCAGCAGAGATCCGCCTCCTCGAGGATGATGCGCTCCCAGTTGACAACACCGTCTACATCAGCACCCCGGAGAAAACGACTGTGAAGCTCCTCATCATCACGAACGAGAAAGAAGCCGTCGAGCAGAGCAAACTCCTCATCGCCCTCTCCGTGATCAGCAAGAATTTCCCCACCACCTTCGAGGTATCCTACGCCGAGCCACCAAAGCTCCCCCCACTCGCACACGATGCCTACCTCATCTGGAACGCGAACCTTGACTTCCTCCTCCCCGGCCACGTTAGAAGCCTCAAAGAGAGCGTCGAGGAAGGAGCCGCCATTATTTTCTTCGAACAACCAGACCTCTTCTCTCTCGACTGGCAGGGACTCCTCCCCGTTGAATGGGTGAACAACAGCGAGGGCGGGCGCGCCACGCTCATACCAGAGCAGCACTCACTCACGACGGACATCGAGTTCGGACAAATCCCCTCCCATATGCGCGTGAAGGCCGCCGAAGGCACGACCACCATCGTGAAGACAGAGCACGACCCCATCGTGGTACTCGGGCACAAAGGGAAGGGAAGCACACTCTACTATGGAATACCCGAAGCGTCAAGTTTCACAAAAAGCCCTGGCTACCCCATCTTCTGGAGGAGGGCTTTTGATCTCCTCACCCACCGACCAAGTCTCTCGACGCTCAACCTCCGCACGGGACAAGTCGTGACGCTCACGCGCCCGACACTCATCACCACGCCGCGTGGCCAAGAACGAACGAACATCCTCGCTCTCGAACATGAAGGACTCTATGTACTCCCCGACCGGACGCTCGCCGCCAACCTCCTCAGTGACAAGGAAGGAGACCTCACACCCCCACAGAACCTCACGCGCACAGCAGGGGAAACAACAGGAGAAGAGAGCGACCTCGTCCCCCGCGAACTCACTAACCTTTTCCTCTACGCCGCGCTAGCACTCCTCTTCATCGAACTCCTCTACCTCAAGTACCGAGGTGACCTCTAATGCTCTCACAAGTCACAACACTGCTGCCGTTCCATATCACGAACCCCTTCTGGCTCCTCGGTATACCTCTCGCGCTCATCCTCCTCA